>CBFGVN010000510.1:0-2698 GCA_965651845.1 uncultured Chryseobacterium sp.
CGCACGGGTATGTAAAAAATGATGAAGACAGAGCTGAAATCATGGAAATTTTTAATGCTCAGATTCAAAAAATAAAATTTGAGAAATTGAATTTTACTGAGAAATTATGGTATTTTAAAGCCCATGTCTGGAAAAATCAATTGCTGCAGGAGTATAAATATACTTTGAAATACGCTTTTCAATGGGTGGATTTATTTCACAAAAATCCGGAAATGATTGTAAGTCATCCCGTTTGGTATATCAAAGGAAATACCTATCTCTTAAAAATACTTTTTCTGTATGGAAATATCGATATTCTGGAGGATAGCTTTAAACAGTTTAATGATATCGTTTATTCTTTAAGCTTTACTCAAAATGAAAATATACAATCGCTTGTTTTTCTGACACATTATAATACATTAATGAATATTCACTTTGTAAAAGGTGAATTCTTTTCGGGAACCAAGCTGATCCCTGAAATCGAATTGAAAATGGAAAAGCTTCGGGACAAAATTGATGACCACCATTTTATGATTCTTTACCTGAAAATGGCAGCGATGTTTTTTGGAAGTAAAAAATTCAAAGAATCTGTTCAATATTCTCAGAAAGTCATTGAATCGAAGGGAAATGTACAGGAAGATTTGTTGTTCCACACGAGAATTCTGATTTTAATGGCAAAATATGAGTCCGGGAATGATGAAGATTATGATGAATTTATTAAAACAACTTTAAGGTTTGCCAAAAAGATGAAAAAGCCGGATGAGTTTCATTTTGAAAGTATTAAATTTTTCCAAAACCTCAATAATCTTACGCCGGATAAGCAGGTGGAATCTTTCAAAGAATTTGATAAAAAGCTGGAACTTTTTTCACAAAATGAGTACTACAGAAGATCATTATTGTATATCGACATTCACGGTTGGGTAAAATCTAAGGTGAGAAATGTAGATGTGATTGAAATTATAAAAGAAAAAGTTCGATACAAGAGAAAGAACTAAAAATTTTAACTCATTTGTAATGAATGCTTTGAAATTTTCTCAATTATTAAAAACGTTTTTTCTGCCATTTTAGTATTAAATCTTATCTATAGAAAGCATAGATGTAGTTTTTTATCTAAAAATTCCGTATTTTTGCCTCTTAAAATTTCTTAGTAAACAATGATAAAAATTACACTTCCAGACAATAGTGTCCGAGAATTCGAGGCGGGAGTTACTCCGCTAGATGTGGCAAAATCTATAAGCGAGGGATTGGCTAGAAATACCATTTCCGCAGTTGTAAACGACAAACAAGTAGAGACGACCACGCCTATCACCACGGATTCTACGGTACAATTATTGACATGGAATGACGATCTTGGAAAGAAAGCTTTCTGGCATTCTTCGGCCCACCTTTTGGCGCAGGCTATCCTTGAATTTTATCCTAATGCTAAGTTGACGATCGGTCCTGCCATCGAAAGCGGATTCTACTATGATGTAGATTTCGGTGATGAAAGTTTATCTGAAAAAGACTTTGAGAAAATTGAGAAAAAAGTATTGGAAAATGCTAAAATAGGTTCAACTTTCTCATTATATCCTGTTTCTAAAGAAGAAGCATTGAAAGTGTATGCAGATAATCCTTACAAGGTAGAACTGATTTCTAACCTTAATGACGGGGAAATCACTTTTGTAACACACGACGATTTCACAGATCTTTGTCGTGGAGGACACATTCCGAATACAAGTATTGTAAAGGCTGTGAAGATTTTAAATGCAGCCGGAGCATACTGGAGAGGAAATGAAAAAAATCCTCAATTAACAAGAGTTTACGGTATTTCTTTCCCTAAACAGAAAGATCTTACTGAATATCTTGAAAGATTAGAAGAAGCAAAAAGAAGAGACCATAGAAAATTAGGTAAAGAACTAGGAATTTTCGCTTTCTCTGAAAAAGTAGGTGCCGGTTTACCACTTTGGTTGCCAAAAGGAACTGCTTTGAGAAGAAAATTAGAAAATTTCCTTTCTGCAGCTCAGAAAAAAGGAGGTTATGAATTTGTAATGTCGCCTCACATCGGGGCAAAAGAATTGTATGTAACTTCAGGACACTGGGATAAATACGGAGCAGACAGCTTCCAGCCGATTAAAACTCCAAATGAAGGAGAAGAATTCATGCTGAAGCCGATGAACTGCCCTCACCACTGTGAAATTTATAAAACTTCACAATGGAGCTACAGAGATTTGCCGAAAAGATATGCAGAATTCGGAACTGTTTACAGATATGAGCAAAGTGGAGAGCTTCACGGGCTGACAAGGGTTCGTGGATTTACTCAGGATGATGCTCACCTTTTCTGTACTCCGGATCAGCTTTTGGGAGAATTTGAAGCGGTAATCGATTTGGTATTATACGTTTTCAGATCTTTAGGTTTTGAAGATTTTGTGACTCAGGTTTCGTTGAGAGATCCTGAAAACAGAGAAAAATATATCGGTTCTGATGAGAACTGGGAGAAAGCAGAAAATGCGATCATCACAGCGGCAAAAAACAAAAACCTGACAACGGTTGTTGAATATGGTGAAGCTGCATTCTACGGTCCGAAGCTGGATTTTATGGTGAAAGATGCTTTAGGCAGAAAATGGCAGCTTGGAACCATCCAGGTTGACTATAATTTACCGGAAAGATTTGATCTTCATTATATTGGAAACGATAATGAAAAACACAGACCGGTAATGATCCACAGAGCGCCGTTTGGTTC
>CBFGVN010000511.1:0-2696 GCA_965651845.1 uncultured Chryseobacterium sp.
AGTTCGTCGATATCTTTTTGATGTTTTAAGATCTTTCTTGCAGAAGTATATTCTTTGTCTAATTCAGCTTTTTGTCTCGTTACATACTGGTAATTCAATAGCTTTTTTGCATCGGTATCCGCAAAATTTAAGTACGCATAAATACTGAAAATTGAAAGAATCCCTCCGATAAACATCGGTACAAAAGCTCTTTTGAATGCTTGTTTAAAACTTACCACTCTATGATTGTTCCAGTAAGATTTTACTGACCAGAAGGCTGTACCTGCATACAAAACAGGTAATACAAAAGCATTGACTTTCAATGAAATATCAAAGTAATTAATTCCTGAGAAAAAAGAATACACTACAAAAAAAATGACCATTGTAGCGATAAAAAGTATAATTCCTAGTGTTGATGGACTTTTCGTCATATTTAATTTTTTAAGAAAAAAGTTGAAAAATTATTCCTTTACATTTCAGCAGTTTAGCTTTACTACTGTATTTTTTCGACTAATTTTCTTTAATAATGTTTTCAAGTTTATAAAATATTCCTATCTTTGCACCGGCAAGTCCTAAACAACCAGCTCCTGAGAATCCTCCAGGGTGGGAACGCAGCAAAGGTAATCGGTTGTAGCGGTGTGATTTAGGTAGCTTGCCATTTTTTATTGGTTTAAGTTGAAGAGAGGTAATTTGAAAATTATCTTTTTTTGTTTCTAAATACTTCAACATTTTCATTCCGATTTTCAAATTACCTTCAAAATTTATTTAAAATTCGAACGTCTCCCCCAATTTTGGTAAAACAAGTTCTACATTTTTATCTGCAAAATGCTTCAATGCACTTTCATGATTAATTTCAATTGCAGGGAAAGTATCGAAATGACAACCAATAACTTTCGGAGTCTTCAATAATTCCGCTGCTGCGAAAGCGGCTTTTCTTGCGCACATTGTATAATTACTGACAATAGGAAGGATAGAAAGGCCTAAATTCCAGTATAGTCTTGGAAATAGCTACAAAGGTTTTTACCTTCCGTAAATCTGAAAATATAGCCTACAGGAACCCCTCCGTAGCTTCCATCAGGAAACGAACTCGTGTGGTGAGCCGGAACCATCGAAATTTTAAGATCATCGATTTTCGCAGATCCTCCTAAGTTTACATCATCTGTATTTTTTGCCATTTTGAAGTGGCCACAGATTTCAGGAACCGCAATAATAGTAGCTTCCGGATGATATTGCAGGACTTCTTCTACGTCTGCAATATGATCTCCATGAGCGTGAGTCAACAAAATATAATCGATTCTCTGAGCTGAAATGTCAAACCCCGATTCTGCTTTTTTGTAGTTGTAGAAAGGGTCACATAAAATCGTTTTGTCTTTATAAGTGAATAAAAAACAATTTTGCCCTAGGTATTGTATTTTCATTTTTATTTATTTTTGAATTTTTTGTTTTAAACATATGTATTTAAACACTAATGGCACAAATATTTTCACGAATAACACGATTGTTTTTTAATGAAAATTTTGATTGATGCTTCGACAGGCTCAGCATGACAACGCTAATACTAACTATTTTATAAGTTTAACAGTATCATGCTGAACTTTGTTGATGCATTTTTAATTTTATTTTAAACACAAATAATACTAATTTTTCACGAATAGCACCATTAAATAGCGGTGAAAATTTGTATAATTCGTGTTTACTTAGAAGGAAATTTATCCTCAATTAATTTCAAATTAATTCCATGTTCCAGATAAGCTTTACAGCCGTCTAAAACTGTCGTGAAACCTCCTGTATTGTCATTGATTATTTTCAAAAGTTCTTCTCCTTGCTGGGAAAATCCGTAACTTTTAATAACAACAAGAGTTCCCTTTTCCATTGTTTTGAATTCGTAGTCTACGTTTGTCGAAGGTTCGCCCCAAATTGTTTTTATCAACTGATTTTGAACAATCTGCAGCACTTTAACATCGGATTTTACGCCGTACATTTCCCATTCCCAGGTTACTATTTTGCCTTCCTCCAATTTTCCGGTGGATTTTGTAAACCAGAAATTGGTTGTTACTTCCGGATTGATAAATGCTTCAAAAACATCTTCAATCGGCTTTCTGATAAGCATTTGAGCTTCAACGTAAACATTCGAACTCATGATAGAAATATTTTAGTTAAAAAAATTAAGTCCAAAAGCGGTAAGGACAGCCATTACGAAAGTCATAATACCGACTTGCTTTAAAAATGGATCCAATTCTTTCGGTTCTTTTACAGCCATGATTTTTCTTCTTAACTTCATTAAAGGAAGCAATAGAATCATTACGATGAAAACATAATAATTCTGAGTCTCAAAAAACCCGTTTATTCCTAAAAACATTAAAATTAAAATTAAAGGAAGCTGCAACAAAATCATTTCATAAATCATCGCATTTTTGAAACCGATTCTTAATGCAAAACTGTTTTTCCCTGATAACCTGTCGCTTTCAATGTCTCTCATATTATTAAGATTCAAAACAGCCATGCTCATCATTCCGATTGCTGTTCCGGGCAATAGCATATCCCAGCTGAACGACTTCGTAAACAAAAAATAACTTCCGCAAACAGAAACCAATCCGAAAAAGATAAATACAAAAAGATCTCCCAACCCCATGTAACCGTAAGGTTTTTTACCTACCGTATACCCGATTGCCGCTAAAATACTTGCCACTCCCAATCCGATGAAAATGTAAAATTCA
>CBFGVN010000512.1:0-2688 GCA_965651845.1 uncultured Chryseobacterium sp.
CGGGGAAGGAACAGCCGACCAAATACAAATAAAAGCAACTCCTGTAAAATAAAATAAACCCATATTTCATCACTATTCATTTTAACTGGAAAACCCGCAGAAATTCTGCGGGTTTATTGGTCTGGGTTCATTTAGATGTGTATTGCCTAATTTTATTCTTTATTGTCTAATGAATGTAAAACTCTGTGAAACTTCCCCTTTCACAAATAATAAATTTAACACATAATTTCCCTTTGATAAAGACGATACATCGATCTGACTCTCAACAGATGAGAACGTCTTTACTTTTTGACCGACCATATTATAAATTTCAGCTTTTTCTATTTTTTCTTTTCCTTTTTTAATGTAAAGAATATCCTTTACTGGGTTCGGGTATATTGATATGTTGTGTTTAGTCTTAACAATATCATTTGCAGACAGATATTGTGTAAGATCAAGATAAAAAGCCACCACCTGACCAGAAGAATTGGTTCCGATACCGGCGATCTTTTTTCCATCCTGGGAAATTGCCAACGGAAGAGACATAGTCATTCCGTTTGTAGCAATTCCTAAACTAACTGAGAAATCATTTAAATTAACACGTCCTCCTGCCATCGTCCATATAAAGCCTTCTCCAGCCATTGGAGGTCCCGGGAATGGTCTAAAAAAGCCAATAACCGTTCCGCCGTCAGCAGAAATCCCCGTTGCTCCTCCTCTGAAGAAGGCAGAGGAATTTGGATGTGTTATGTATGTAAGTCCGGAAGTACTGCTCCAGACGTATGGATTAGGCATTGCCGATCCTATTATTGTATTTCCGTCGGCAGAAACACCTCCTGCTTCGCCTACATTATTTCCGCTGGTATCTGTAATGAAACTTTCCACGCCATTTACCCATTTTGCGCCGCTTCTGGTACCGTCAACTTCGTCTTGCCAGCCGACAATCACCGTTCCGTCCGTGTTTACAGCATTGGCTCTCGAACTTCTTTCTGCCACCATGCTTCCAAGATCTACTACACCACCTTGTGGTGTCCATTTTACGGCATGAGCTGTGGCTCCGCTCAGCCAGCCTAGTCCTACCACTGTATTTCCGGCGGGTGTCATTCCCCAGGTCGAGCTTACACTTCCGTCCCAGCCTGTAAGAACCAGGCCTCCGTGGTTCGTCCATGTGGAAGTTGCGACGTCATAGATTGATATTTCATTAAAATTTGTGGCTCCGTTTGTCATGGTAGAACCGATCTTCATTCCGTCATTTGAGATCAATGTTCTTCCGGCTTGCGGATAGCCATTGGTTAATGATCCAATAGAAACCATTCCGTTCACTGCATCCCATTTGAAAATTCCGCCGCCACTGGTATGCATACTCACCACGCCATTGTCAGAAACACCACCTACCGTATAATTTCCTACCGCCATTACCGTCAATTGTGCATTGGTCAGAAAACAATTAAACAAGAAATTAGCGGCCAATACTTTTAATGAAATTTTGTAAATCTTTTTCATATTTCTTTGATTAATATTTTGAATTGGTGGAAACAATATTAATATTATATTTACCTTTTAAAAAGCTTTTGACTTACAGAATTCGTGAAATTTAAAAGAATTAAAAAATTAAATAATTAAAAATCAATATTATACAAAAAATCTACTTTGAGGACAGATTGTAAGAAGGCTAAAAAAAATCAACTTGAAAACATTTTTTTGAAAAAAGAAATGCCTAAAAAAAACATTCGGATCATATTCTTTTTATTGTGTTCGGTTCTCCTGAACGCGCAGTCCAGCCCCGACTTCAGCATTTTGGCAGACAAGGCTTTTCAGAAATTATATCAGAATCCTGATGACTGCATCAATTATTCTTTAAGCATCCTGAACAGTGATAAAAATATTGAACACAAAATCGTTTTACAGAATATCATTTCTCAGGCTTATGCGATGAAGGGCGATTATGTACAGTCTGTCAATATCTCCACGCAAAAGGAAGAAACCGATAGAAACAAAAAGCTTTCTTATTTTATGCAGACATTCGGAGATTACAATCTTGCAGATCAGTATCAGAATCTGGATCTGTACAATCAGTCTCAGAGAATAATTTCCAACCTTTTGTCGGATCCAAAATTGTTAAGAAATGAAGACAAAAAAATGCGGATCACTGTTGCTAAACTGTATCAACTTCAGGCTCTGAACTTTGGAATCAGCAGAAACAACATTTCCATGCTGGAAAATCTTAATAAAAGTGATCAATATATAGATTATCACAACGAAGAAAATAAAATTATCGGTATTGAAAATAACATTTTCCGTTCTTCTTATTTATTAAGAAAAAATAAAACTGACGAAGCCAGAAAAATAATCGAAAACGTCATTTTAAAGCTCGAAAAAGAGGAAAATCAGCCTTTTTTAATGGCACTGGCTTATGAAAATTTTTCACGCTATTATTTTATAAAAGGTGATTATCATTCTTCTATCCAACAATTGGAAAAAGGTCTTACTAAAATTGAAAATCTACCTTTTAATACGTTAAAAACAAAAATTTACGAATCGTTATCCAAAAATTATTTTGCCCTTCATAACGACGAAAAGTATCATGAATACAATAAATTATATATTGAAAACAAAACCAAAATAGATTCCAGCACCAAAGAAGGCATCCGGTATATCGTAAAACTCGTTGAAAGCTCTCAAAACAAAAACATTGAATTCCAAAAACAAAAT
>CBFGVN010000513.1:0-2681 GCA_965651845.1 uncultured Chryseobacterium sp.
CTTTAAACATTTAATTATTATGAAGTACATTTTTGAGTTCGTACTTGCAACGATTATCATTTATTTTGTTTGGAATATTTTGAAAAGGATTTTTTTTAAAACATTCCACAGTTATATGTTTAATAATAACAAAAAACAGCAGCCGGATATACAAAGCTCAAATAAGATCAATAAAAAAATCAACTGGGACGCAGAAACTGTGGACTATGAAGAGATTAAAGAAAATAACGATAAAAGGTAAAATAAAAGATAATAACCATCAACATGGCGAAAAATAAAAACTTAATTTATATTGCAATTTCATTAGTTGTATTTATAGTTTTAGCATTTTTATACTCCACTCCTGTTTTTACGGGAAAACAACTTTTTCAGCATGATATTGTGCAATATCGAGGCGGTGCAAAAGAACTCCTCGACTACAGAGCCGATACCGGAAAAGAAACCTACTGGAGTGATTCCATGTTTGGAGGAATGCCGACTTATCAGATGGGAAGCCAGTTTAAAGGTGATATCATTAAAAAAATTGATTCTAACTTAAACTTTTTCCCAAGACCGGTAAACTATCTGTTTTTACTTTCTGCAGGGTTTTTCCTTTTAGGAATGGTTGTACTCAGAAATTGGAAATATGCACTTTTAGGAGCAACATTCTTCGGGCTTTCGACCTATTTCTACATCGCAATTGCTGCCGGACACAACGGAAAAATCAATACAATTGAATATTTCGCGCCGCTTTTGGCCGGGATTCTACTGGTCTATATCCGGAAAAAATATATTTGGGGATTCATCGTCACTACCCTGTTCATGGGGCTTCAGGTGGCAGCGAATCACCCGCAGATGACGTATTACCTTTTCCTTGCCTTAGGGTTTTTATTCTTGTCGGAATTAATCAGAGCGATTCAGAAAAAAACACCAATGAAGCATTTTTTAATTTCCTCGGGAATTATTGCTGCTTCATGTCTTATCGGTGTCGGAATGAACTCCCAGAGAATCATGGCGAATTCTGAATACATTAAAGAAACCGTTCGTGGAAAGCAAATCTTAACCAACGACAGCCATACTGGAGGAAATTCAGGAATGGATAAAGAAAGTATGCTGATGTGGAGCTACGGAAAACTGGAAACGCTTAACCTATTTATTCCAAGATTAATGGGTGGCGGAAGTCAGGAACCGGAAGGAAAAGAAATGATGGCCAAAGTTCAGGAACTCGTTCAGGAAAATGTAGGTTCACAAGCTGAAATGGACAGGATTTCCAAAGGATTCGGAAACTTAACCTATTGGGGAGATCAACCCGGAACTTCAGGACCGGCTTATCAGGGAGCTATTGTCTGTTTCCTTGCCGTTTTAGGATTCTTTTTTGCCTGGAAAAAATACCGTTACTGGATCTTAGGAGCTTCTATTCTTACTATTTTATTGGCTTGGGGAAGCAATTTTATGCCGCTTTCAGACTTTTTTATTGATTTTGTTCCGTTTTACAACAAATTCAGGGCACCTTCTTCAATTTTAGTGGTTGTTGAATTATTATTTCCTCTAATTGCCATTATCGGATTGTACAGATTCTTTACCGATTCGTCATTAACGGAGGAATACAAAAAGAAAATTCTTCTTTATGTAAGTGGTGGAGCTTTAGGTTTAGTATTGATTATGCTTGTTTTCGGAAAATCATTATTAGGATTCCATACAGATAATGAAAAAACTTATCTTCCTCCTTTCCTATTGGATTATTTAGTGGATGAAAGATTTAAATTATTTAAAATTGATGCCATTAAAGCATTTATTTATATTGCTATTGCTGCCGGAGTTTTATTCTTAAGTTTAAAGAAAAAATTAAATCAGAATATCGCTTTAATCATCATCGGAGCCGTAAGTTTATTTGATCTCTGGACAGTAAACAAACGTTATCTGAATGACGAAAATTATGTTGATAAAATTTTTGCGGAAAACCCATTCCAGACCGAAAGTTCAGATCTTATGGCTGAAAAGGTACAGGGAAATCCAAACCTTGAATCTATTTTAGCGAATGTAAATGTAAACAAAACCCTGGAAACCATTGCGGAAAAAGATAAAACGCATTACAGAGTTTTCAACAATATTTTAGGGACATTCAGTGAGACGAATACTTCTTACTTCAAATCTTCCATCGGAGGATATCACGCTGTAAAATTGAGAAGATACGACGACGTGATCAATGAATATTTCCAGGTAATGGATTCTGTAAAAGTTCCGAATATCCTGAATTTATTAAATGCTAAATATTGGGTTGTAGGCGGGCCAGAGCAGCCTCAAGCGATCCCGAATCCAAAAGCAAACGGAAATGCTTGGTTCGTAAGTGACCTGAAGTTTGTAGACTCTCCTAACCAAGAAATTAAATCTATTGGAATAATTGACAGTAAAAAAACCGCTGTTATCGCTTCTTCAGATAAAAAATATTTTGATGGGAAACCTGTACAGGCAGATTCTACAGCATTTATTAATTTAACAAAATATCAGCCGAACGAACTAGAGTTCAGATCTGAATCAAAAACTCCGCAATTGGCTGTGTTTTCTGAGATTTATTACCCTCACGGATGGAAAGTCTTCGTAGATGAAAAAGAAGTTCCATATATCAAGGCAGATTACTTGCTTCGGGCAGTTCATGTTCCTGCAGGAAAGCATCACGTAAGAATGATCTTCGAACCAGAGGT
>CBFGVN010000514.1:0-2675 GCA_965651845.1 uncultured Chryseobacterium sp.
TGCAGCAGCTTCGTGGCCATGTCCGTGGGCTTCAGCACCACCTTGTACATCTTCAGAATATCTGTCTGCTCCTTCTTCAAGCTTTATAACATTCTTATTTCCGCCAGCCTGAATTTTTTTACAGCTTACAGCAACCGTTGCAAGGGCTAAACATATAACTAATTTTTTCATATGTAAGATTTATTTTTTTAAAGGTCATTGAATCGCATTAATTTCAGCCAATTATAATTATTTAACGGCAAGCGATTTCATGCTCAAATTTTTGATTGCCCAAAATTAAGGATTCCTATTTTTTTCGGCAACATTTTTATACTGATTTTAATATTATTTTTCCTTTTTTGGATTGTGTAAAAATAAGATAGTTTTCTCCGCCATCTTTAAGGTTGTATTTCTTTTTGATTTCTTCAGGTTTTAATGGATAATTTTTTGAAATAATATTAAACTGACTTTTCTTTTTAACATGTTTAGCATCAACAATTTCCATTTCAAAAATCCTTCCGGGAAAATCGTTGAGTTTTTCCTGAGATGTATAAAGATGGGTATTCGGATGAAGCTTTTTTAAGGAAAATTTTTCTGAAATTAAATTAAAAACTCCCGCCTTCAAAATTGAATGATTGGGAATATATATAAATTTTTCGGGTTCAGAATATGCAGCCAATGCTTTTTCTTCTTCACCGAATTTAAATGTAAAAACCGATTCGCCGCTTTCAAGATTCAAACAATTACAGATAATTTCTCCTGCATTTTCATTGGAAAGAAAGACAACAACTTCTTTCACATCGTTTTTCAAAGCAATAATGTCAATCCTAAAAACGTTTGGCAAAACGGAAACGAGGTATTTTAAATCGATAAGCGGAGATAATTTTATTACAACTTCCTTGGAAATTGACAGCAATTTTTGCTGGATTTCAATAATGTTGGGTGATAAATCTTCCAAGAGGAAAACTTTATTTTTAAGATCGTCTCTTCTCGCCGGGTCAAGATAGACAACATCAAATTCTTCCTGATTTCCTTCTAAAAAATCCTCCAGTTTTTGATTGACGAATGTTGCTTTTTTACCTAAAATGTTCCAGTTGTGTTCTACAATTTCCAGTAATTCTGGGTTTTGTTCGACAAGCATAATTTCTTCAAAATTTTGAGATAAATAATATGCATCTATTCCGAAGCCACTTGTGAGATCAATAAACTTTTTCCCTTTTAAAATTCCGGATTTATAAAGCGCTGTTTTCTCTGATGAAGATTGCTCCAAATTCAATTGTGGCGGAAAAATAATTCCATCTTTCAATAAAAAAGGAAATTTTTTCTGAGCAACCTGCCTCCCTTTGATCTGCTGCACAATTTCCTGCATGGAAACCTCAGGAAAAGGAGATTTTTTTAATAACAGAGAATGTAAATCTGTGTTTAGATTTGCATTGATGTATTTTTGGATTTCTTGGTTTAATATTGCTTTTTTAACCACAGATTTTATAATCTTTTATTTGAGATGCTTCGACAGGCTCAGCATGACAATTCTAATACTAACTGTCTTATTTACGGTTATTTTATAGCGATGTCATGCTGAGCCTGTGGAAGCATCTCAACATTTATATAAACTATCTTTTATAAAAAATATAATCCGTCAATATAGGATTTATACCACTTTGCTTCAAGAGAAAATTGATTTGTCCTCTATGATAGGTTGAGTGATTAATCGCATGAAAAAGCATCTCAAAAATACTGTTTTCAAATTTTGTTCCTCTGGAATTCTGATATTCTATCCTTTGATCCAGATCGGAAACTTCAACAATCTGAACACTTGCTTTAAAATTATGAGTATTAATATCTTCCAAGCTTTCAAATGGATTAATCTGCCAGACTTCAAAGGATTTCTCACGTAAAATCCTGGAATTCCAGATTTGTTGAGCGTTTAAGGTATGATTAATTAAACTTATCGTCTTTTCATCAAC
The DNA here is from genome assembly GCA_965651845.1 of uncultured Chryseobacterium sp. Lineage (GTDB taxonomy): Bacteria > Bacteroidota > Bacteroidia > Flavobacteriales > Weeksellaceae > Chryseobacterium. The sequence continues at coordinate 1,947 of CBFGVN010000514.1, forward strand.
CTTTTCAAGATTTTCAGAAATAATCTTTATCATTTCTACGTTGAAATGATAGGTGTATTCAAATAAATCAATCAATTTTTCTTTCATTATTCAAACATTTCAGCCCAACGAACAGCTTTCATTTCCTTTTCATTATATAATTCCTCCACAGACTTTTTAACCTCTAATTTTGGATATAAATTCACTCCGATCAGTTTAATTTTCCCTTCTTCTACCCATTTTTGTTCTTCAATTGCATGATCATAGATTTTCTTTTGGATTATTCCCTGTTTCAACAATTCAAGATATCCTCCCGCTTCTTCGATTTCAACAAATAAACTCCATGATTTTCCGGCAATCTGCTGGGTAATATCTTCCACATAATAACTGCCGTTTGAAGCATCTTCAAAGACATTAATGATACTTTCATATGCCAAAACGATCTGTTGCTTGAAAGAAATTTCTTCGGAATTTTCCGTGCTTCTATCAACCAGATAATTGTTGCTGAAAACTGCATCAGCACCGCCAATCATCGCAGAAGCCAGCTCCAGAGTTGCGCGGATCAGGTTATTTTCACTATCAGAAATTGCCTTGTTCCTCAATGATGTTTCCGCAAAAATGTATGGAATTTCATCTAAATTATATTCTTTGGAAAGTTGATTGAAAACCATTTTAAAGGCTCTCAGCTTCGCTATTTCAAAGAAATAATTTCCTCCGACAGCAATTCTGAAAATCAATTTATTTAATATT
>CBFGVN010000515.1:0-2665 GCA_965651845.1 uncultured Chryseobacterium sp.
TCGGTGTATTAAAATAATAATTTGAAATTTGGAATCCATATTTTAAAGAATGTTTCGGAGTAACAAAATGGCTAAAATCCTGTTTAAGCATTAAATTTCTGATATTAGGATTCAGGTTAAATTTTTCATCTTCTTTCCCATCCAGCTTTATTCTATAATCGTAATTACTAAAAATTAATGTAGTTTTCGAAAACAACTTATCTGTTACGATACTATTCCAGCTCAATGATCCTATTTTATTTCCCCAATTAAACTGAAGGTCATCAAACTTAGTAACATCTCTTCCTAAATATCCTGATAAATAAATCGTATTATTTTTATTAATCTGATAATTTACTTTAGTATTGAGATCATAAAAATACATTTTCTCATCTTTAGAATCACGACCCATAAGCAACTCTAAGAGAGACCGTCTTGCAGAAATAATAAAAGATGATTTTTCTTTTTCAATGGGTCCCTCCACGCTCAGCCTTCCACTCACCATACTGATTCCTCCATTTACACCAAAGTGCTGGTTGTTACCATCTTTCATTTTTACATCAATTATTGACGACAATCTTCCTCCATATTGAGCCGGCATATTTCCTTTATAAAGAGTAACATCCTTTAAAACATCACTATTAAATGTACTAAAGAAACCCTGCATATGAGAATTGTTTAGAACAGGAGCCCCATCCAGTAAAATAAGATTCTGGTCTGAATTTCCTCCCCTTACGCTCAGTCCGGTACTCCCTTCCTTTGCATTTATGCCGGGCATAAACTGTAATGTTTTAGTAATATCGCGCTCTCCCAAAATTACCGGGAGATTTCTTACCCCTTCCACATCCATCACTTCAGCACCGGCGCTGTTTCTTACCGAAGCTGTTTTGCTTTTTTTAGAATTTTCAATGACAACTTCCTTAATCATTGTTTCATTATCTCTGCTGAGTTCCCAATTCATTTTTATGGGCTCATCCAGATGAATTTTTTTCTCAGAATTCTGATGTCTGTTGTGGGTAATGATCAGCGTATAATCATTTTCGGGCAAAGAAAGTGAGTAAAACCCGTATTCGTTGGTTGTGATACTGATGTCCGGAAGTTCTTTTACTTTAATTATTGCTCCGGAGATCAATTCGCCTGTATTTTTGTCCTTCACAAATCCATTAATAGGATATTTGTTTTGGCCATAGGCAAAAGCTGACAAAAAAATTGCCATTGTTGTAATTTTCATCATTTATGTAATTGTTGTTATGTTTTCGATACAAATATAGAAACATTAACATTACTCTCAATAATCTGATTTATTGACAAATGTAAAAGGAGAACCGTTTAAAATCAAACAATTTAAACGATTAAGCAGAAGTAAAATCCATAAAATATAATTTATCTAAATATTTTATTTGCAACTTTAGCATTTTCTACATTTAAATTTTATTTTAAAATATTCTACATTTAATATTAATTTAACACTTTATGGGTGTTATTAATTGATTTTTAAGAAACATTAACTTATCTTTTTGCGAAACACAAAAAACAGAACTACTAGCTCAAAAAGTAAGATTGTGCTTAGAAAACCGACTGGTTTATGCAGACTTATTCCTCGAAATAATTTTATAATTCCTAAAACGATTATTAAAACCATAAAGCATGTAACCAATTTAAAATCAAATACTTTTAATTTTTTTGAAATAAATATAGAAAAGTAAAATCCGATGATAAGCATCAGATAAAAGGTGAGAAAATAATGCCCTTTTATAAAAATCGGATTGTAAGTATGGTGGAAAATAATAATCCAAGTAAGACTTATAAAAACCGGAACGGTATGAATGATTATATTTTTCATTGTACATAAAATTTTAACCTCCGCAACCACCACACCCTCCGCAGCCGCCACAGCCGCCTCCGCCTCCACCTCCACAGCCTCCTCCACTACAGGAGCTATTATCATCTTTATCTTGACTGTTTCCTTTAAATAGCGACATAATGCTCCAAAAGACAATTGCAACACCAAATGATATTCCTATGGAAATTAATGTATTTACAATTTCTCCAAGGCATGAGCACAAAAACAGCAACACTGAAAATAAAGCAACTAACTTAAGTTTTTTTAACCAATCCTTTTGGTGAATCTTTTTTAATGTCGAATTGCTCCATACATCTCCCGGAGCTTCCTGAAGAAAAATTTTTTTATAGCTTTTTAAGGTATTTGTAAACCAGTCATTGTGTTTATTATATTCTTTAGATCCTCCTTTTGACGGATGATGATGCAATTTTCTTCGTAAAATATTCGTACAAAATTCTTCCCAATAGTTTTGTGTGTAAATAAGATGCATATGCCAGACCTTATCTATAACCTTACTTGGCGAAGCTCCATTGGGCAGGATACAACAGAGATAAACAAACTTTTTGTATTCTTCGATTGCTTTTTTAGTAAAATCTACCGTCCAGTTTTCTTCTTTGGCCAGCTTTTTTGAGAAAGGAAAATCAACATTGGGAGCATCTAACGAAAACTCCTGAATTCTGTTCCAGAGAGCATCGTTTTGTAATAACATTTTTGTTTCCATTGCCTTAACTTTTATTTCTACTCAAATTTGCCTTGATTTTAAAATATAAAAGTCTTGTGAAAATCTTTTTTAGTTGTAAATAAATCTTAAATTAGTCTTATAAAATATTCGAATGAAAAAAG
>CBFGVN010000516.1:0-2653 GCA_965651845.1 uncultured Chryseobacterium sp.
AACTGTTTTTAAAAATGAAAATGAAATAACGCTCTATTAAATAAAACAGCACCAATAATGTGGCGTTATCAGTGCTTGTAATTAATTCAAAACTCGCTAAAGAATAATAAATTAATTCATCAAATTTATGAAAAAAACTGCAATTTCTATTGCTTTACTCGTAGCTGTGGGGCTACCGGTGCACAATTATGCACAAACCCAGGCTGGCATGCCTGTAACAAACAATCAAAGGCAGGTATCACTGGTCAAAATTCTTAAAAAATTAGAAAAATCTACCAATACTAAATTCTTTTATTCTGCCTCGGATTTTAAAAATATCTGGGTAGATGAAAACAAAATCAACTATTCAGCCTTAAAGCAAAGCCTGGATTATCTGAAAAAGAGTGTTCCTTTAGAGTATCAAATTCAAAACAACACGGTAACCTTCAGAAAATTAGCCTCAAATAATTCTTTCACTGAAAATGAGATAAAACCCAAAAATGATACGATCAACCAGCAGGAGAAAAAAATAGAAGAAGTTGTGGTTGTCGGGTACGGTACACAAAAGAAATCTATTGTAACAGGTTCAGTATCTGTAGTGAAAGGTTCAGTAGCAGAGGGACAGCCGGTACTTTCAGCCGGGAACATTTTACAGGGTCTCGCACCGGGTGTTACAGTGACTACACAGACAGGCGCACCGGGCGGCGATGCCGGAAATATCAGAATCAGGGGGATCAATAGTTTTGGAGGTTCCGACAGCAATCCTCTTGTTATTATCGATGGTGTTGCAGGAAATATTAATGATATCGATGTCAACATGATAGAGTCTATTTCCGTTCTTAAAGATGCTGCTTCTTCTGCAATATACGGTTCCAGAGCCGCCAGCGGAGTGATTCTTGTAACGACAAAGCGTGCTAAAGGAGATAAACTGACCGCACAATACCGGGTGTACACAGGATGGCAAACGGCAACGGCAATACCAAAAGTTACCGACGGTCTTACGTATATGAAAGTATTTAATGATGCCAGTATGAACGACAATGGTACAAAAATTTATAGTGATGAAGCGATAAATGCTTTTACCGAAGCCTACAACAAAAACCCAGGCAACTATGACTGGCAAAAAGCGATCCTTCAGGGAAGCGGATTTTTGCAGGATCATTATTTTTCGTTATCAGCGAAATCCGGAATTATCAGTGTGGCACCGTCATTTGGATATTCGAAACAGGAAGGAATTATCAAAAACACCAATTTTACAAGATTCGCCTTCCGTAATAATATGGATATTACTCCCAACGATCAGTGGAATATCAGAATGGATTTGTCATTTGTAAACAAAGACAGAAAGCAAATCGCCGATGAAGGCACCATCTGGAACTATCTAGGCAGAATGCCCACAAATATTCCGATTTATTATGGTAATAATTATTCTGACGGGTGGGTAAAAATCAATCCGGTTGGTTTCATCGAAGATGGTGGAAACCGTAAACAAAATAATGTAGAATTGATAGGAAATCTAAATGTTTCCTACAAACCTACAGATTGGCTGACATTAAAAGGTCTTGTTGCACCACGCTATCTTACGACCAATATTCATCTTTTCAGAAAAAGTGTAAACACCTACTACGAAGACGGAACTGAAGCAGGTGCCGCTAATACCTTTACGGAACTTACGGAATCTGCAAGGCGTCAGTTTTACGGGACATATCAGTTTCAGGCTAATGTAAAAAAAGATTTTGGGAAGCATAATTTTGAACTTCTTGCCGGAACTTCAAGAGAAACTTATAATGAAAAAATATTATCCGGATACAGAAGAGATTTTCTATACGATAATTATGAAGTATTGGATGCCGGTGCAGATAACGAGACCAAAGATAATGGAGGCTCAGAATACGAATGGCTGCTGGTTTCTGCTTTTGGAAGGTTTAATTATAATTACAATCAAAAATATTTATTTGAAGCTAATGTAAGATACGACGGTACTTCAAGGTTTATCGGTAAAAACCGTTGGGCATTTTTTCCGTCATTTTCTGCCGGCTGGGTGGTTTCAAGAGAAAATTTTTTCGAAGGTTTAAAAGGGACAATCAGCCAGTTAAAACTGAGAGGTTCGTGGGGGAAATTGGGAAATCAGAATATCAGTTCTTCATACTATCCGTTTTCTGAGCCACTATCGTTGGGAAGTACTTCTATGAACGGAGTTGTATATCAGACGATCCAGCAATTAATCATGTCTAATCCTGATTTGAAGTGGGAAGAAACCACCATGTCAGGAGTCGGTGTTGATGTATCCTTATGGAAAAAACTAGATTTTACTTTTGACATTTATAATAAAAAAACTGACGGAATTCTTTTAAGATTAAATACCTCTCAGCTTACTGGGTTGCAGGCACCCGTTCAAAATGCTGCTGTTGTAAGCAACAAAGGATGGGAAATCGGTGCACAGTATAATGAAAGATGGGGAGATTTTAAAATGAATATCGGTTTTAATCTTTCCGACGTCAATAATAAAATTCTTGACATGAAAGGTCAGTCTTCCGGAACTCTTCTTCGTCAGCAGGTTGGTTCTTCGGTGAATTCTATTTATGGATTTATTGCCGACGGGTTATACCAAAATCAGGCAGAGATCGATGCAGGGCCGACACAATTCGGAACATTAAAACCCGGAGATATCAGG
>CBFGVN010000517.1:0-2642 GCA_965651845.1 uncultured Chryseobacterium sp.
TGAAATTGATTTCAAAGCGCCTTATCCAAGAGTTTCCATGACGGAAGCCATCCAGAAATTTACAGGTTTTGATATTACCGGAAAAACCGAAGAGGAGTTATACGATTTCGCAAAATCTATCGGAATTGAGGTAAATGAAACCATGGGGAAAGGAAAATTAATCGATGAAATCTTCGGTGAAAAGTGTGAAGGAAACTTCATCCAGCCGACTTTCATTACAGATTATCCGATCGAAATGTCACCTTTAACGAAAAAGCACAGAAGCAAAGAAGGTCTTACAGAGCGTTTTGAGCTAATGGTTTGCGGAAAAGAAATTGCCAATGCCTATTCTGAGTTGAATGATCCGATCGATCAGAGAGAACGTTTTGAAGATCAAATGAAACTTTCGGAAAAAGGTGATGATGAAGCGATGTTCATCGATCAGGATTTCCTAAGAGCCCTTGAATACGGTATGCCGCCGACTTCAGGGTTGGGAATCGGTATGGATAGGTTGATCATGTTCCTGACGAATAATGCATCCATCCAGGAAGTGCTGTTCTTCCCGCAGATGAGACCTGAAAAAACTGTTCCACAAATTGAGTTGGGAGAAGATGAAAAGGTAATTCTTGAAATTTTAAATTCCCAGGAAGAGCCATTCTCATTGGCTGAAGTAAAGGAAAGAAGCCAGTTATCCGGTAAAAAATGGGACAAAGCTTCAAAAAACTTAACGAAGAATAATCTTGTGAAAGTTGAAAAAATTGATGAAAATCTTTTGATGAAACTGGCTTAATAGTAAGATATAAAAATAGAAAAAGCAGACTGTAGAGGTCTGCTTTTTTATTTAAATAATTATTTTGAACTGAAACACGGTACTACATCTTCCATGAAATAAGGTTTCTGATCGACCCAGAACATATAGTTAACTTTCAAAAAATCTTTCGCAAAAGCGCTGAGCATCGGAACCATATTATTGTGTTTTATATAAGCTTTGCTGTTGGTATCATCATTCGTATAATTTCCGTCCTGTACTGCAATTCCCAGCGGAACGGTGTATTTGGATTCGTGCATCATAGCCAGGGCATGATTCAGATGTCCATCTTTTTTTACCATTAAATCCGGTGCGCCCAGACCGACACCAATTTCCTGACCATATTTATAGATACTTCGCAGATAACCTTTATCCGTCCACGGAAGCCATTCATCAGGCATAAAATTAGCATACTGCATGGTAACCGATTTTGGAAAAGCCTTTTTCAAAGCCAGCATGTTTGCCTTAATACTTGCTGCATAAATTTCAGGCTTGAAAGTAGGATCTTTTACTACGCCAATAGAAGCTTCCTGAAGATTGATTCCTTCGATTTTTCCATCAAATTCTTTTCCTAAAGCTTGAAGCAGCAGAGCAAAGCGTTTACGTACATTTTCGTTCCACCTTTTGGCAGTCCATCCATCGCGTTCGCCGTTGTCTTTTAACATAATTGTAGCTCCGCCGCCATATTCATCGGTCAATAGATATTTAGGGACCGCTTTAGCATTAGGATCGAATGTAGTATCCTGCAATTGTATAAATAATTTTTTTCCTTTAGAAAGCAGATACTGATAATCTTCCTTAATAATTGAAAAGTCGTATTTGCCTTTTTCTGGTTCGAGTTGACTCCACGCATACATGATCTGAGCACCTTCAAATCTCGGCATTTTCAGGAAAGGATGATCTTTAATGGCTTCTCTGTCTCTTGAAAAGTATACAAAATTTTTAATATTATTGGGAGGTACCGGGCAGGGTGCATTTTCATATTTTTTATATTCATTGCTGTACTTTTTTGCCGGATTTTCATACTTCTGAGAGTAGGAATTAATTGAAAATAAAAATACAATAAAGCTTACCGAATGCTTTAAGTATCTGAATGAAAAAGTATGTTTCATTATTTCTGTTTTTTTTGATTACTATTTAATTTTAATTTGTACTTAATGATTTGTATTTTAAATTGATGTTTTCAAGCTTTTTTATGAATTAATTAGTAGTAAAGCATGGCATTACATCTTCCATAAAATACGGTTCCTGATTTACCCAAAACATATAATTTACCTTGAGAAAATCATTCGCAAAAGCCACCAAAAGCGGGACAATATTTTTATGACCGGGGACAATTGCACTGTTGCTGGTATCGTTGATATAATTTCCATCCTGTACTGCAATTCCCAGAGGAACGGTATATTTTCCTTCATGCATCATAGCCAGCGTGTTGTTGAGTTGAGGCTTCCTTTTTACCATCAAATCGGGACCGCCTAGACCTACACCGATTTGCTGTCCGTATTGGTAAAGACCACGAAGATATCCTTTGTCATTCTCCGGAAGACTTTCTCCGGGCATAAAATTGGCGTACTGCATCGTCACGGATTTTTTAAATGCCTTTTTCATAGCCAGCATATTTGCTTTTATACCTTTTGCATACAATTCTGGGGTGAACGTAGGATCTTTCACTTCTCCGATAGAAGATTCCTGAAGGTTGATTCCTTCAATTTTTCCATCAAATTCTTTTCCTAAGGCTTGAAGTAATAATGCAAAACGTTTTTGTATGCTCGGGTTCCATCTTTTAGCAGTCCAGCCATCGGGCTCGCCGTTATCTTTTAACATGATGACTGCACCGCCGTCATACTGATTGGTC
>CBFGVN010000518.1:0-2640 GCA_965651845.1 uncultured Chryseobacterium sp.
TGTTTTTATCCACAATTTGCGCATTGGGATCTTCAAAAATTTTCACCATTTCTTTTTCTGGAATGTATTTTAAAATCGAATTATTGGTAATTACTAAAATAAATTCATTTTCTCTTCTAAAACGTTTTCCTTTATCAATCGGAGCTTCAAAGATCTTTTCAAACTTCAATGTGTAGACTCTGATGTAAGTTCTTGTTAAAACATACACCTTATTTTCATACACCAAAAGATCCATTAAATCATCAAAACTTGCATCAAAAGGATAAGAATTAATCGTCGTTTCGTTTCTGAAATTGTATTGAATAAGGCGTTTCGTACTGTCGTCCAGCAGCCATAACTGCTGAAGATCTTCCGCATACGCCATTTTAATAAATCCAAATTTCTGCTTAAAATCCACTCGTTGAATTTCGTTCAGGTTTTGATCCACAAATTTCAGTTCCTGGGCATTTTCAGAAAATAAAGGAACGCTCAAAGGATTTTGCACGTTCTGAACCTTATACGGAACCGTGAGCATCATTTTCCCGATCTGCTTTCCTAAAGAATCATACTTTGTAAAACTGAAATCTTTATTGGTATAGAGATATAAATTTCCATAATCGTCGGCAAGCATATCCGCAGTTCCTTTAAGCTTTAAAGTATCTAACGGAAGCGTTTTCTGTGCAGACAACGAACAGAAAACCAATATCAGTATGAAGTGTAATATTCTCAAATTATTTACTAAAGATAGCGTTCACAAAGGAACGCTACCAATTTACTTTTTTTATTCTTATTTCAGCTGAAGTTGCAATACATTTTTATCATTTAATAGCTACTTCATAAATCTTCGACCAGTTTTTACCGGTTACCAACATATTATCTCCTTTGAAAGCTATTCCGTTCAATACATCATCGCTTCCTTTTGTATTTTGTTTTGCAATATCTGTGAAATCAAATGTTCCGACAACTTCCCCATTGTCAGGATTAATCTTTAAAATAATCGGCTTTTGCCAAACATTTGCATAGATAAATCCGTTATGATATTCAAGCTCGTTTAATTGATCGTAAGCCTGAGAGCTTCCTGCAACAGCAATATATTTTACCATTTTTGATGGATCATTCGGATCAAGGAAATATCACAGCTTCCTTCCGTCTGATGCGATCAGGTTTTTACCGTTGTACGTCAATCCCCAACCTTCTCCCAGTACATTCGGATAAGGGAATTCTTTTAATAATTTTAATGAATTTTTATCGTAAATGTACCCTTTTTTGCTTTGCCATGTTAGTTGATAAACTTTATCACCTACGATTGTACTTCCTTCAGAAAAATCTTCCTGAGCCTGTTTGGTTGAAGCCAAAGGTGTTGTAGTTCCCAAAGTATATTTTAAAATCTGTGAAGAACCGTTCTGGCCGTCACTTTCATAGATGGTATTTCCTTCGATCTGGAATCCCTGCACGAAATTTTTAGGATCATGAGGATATTCCGCTACAATCTGATAATTGATTTTTTGTTCAGGATTTTTTGCAAAAACATTGATGGTTGCGTCTTGAGTAAGGGTTTCGCCGCCTTTTGTTTTGATATTAAAAGTAACCGCATTGTCACCCAAAGTGAAGAATTTAGGATCAATCGTTAAATTTGAAGTTTCCTTATCTCCAAAACTGATCGAGATGCTTGCTGCGTCGTCGGTAACTTCTTTCGGTAATGTAAGTTTATCACCAAAATGATATCCTTTCTGCTCCATTGAATTATTGTAATCTGCCAAAGAATCTAAAGTCTTCTTATCATCTTTACACGAAGCCAACAACAAAACGGCTGCAAAGCCTGCTATAATATTTTTTTTCATTGAATTTCTAAATATTTCCCCAAAATTAGCAAAATTTATTCCGCTTTGCTAATTTCGTTAATATGTTGACCAAATTGTAATATATACCCATTATTGTCATAGATGGCAAACTCCCTCATTTCCCATTCGAAAGTCTCGATTTCGTAGCAGATTTTTGCCTTTGTTTTCAGATCTTCCCAAAGGTCATCAACGTTATCAACATTAAAATAAAATGAACCCGTGAAGCCAATTCCGTTAAAATTTTCAAGCTCATTTGGTCTGGATAACATGATCTGTACACCGTCTTTTTCAAGAGATGCCCATTGCCAATCGTCATTTCGTTCCTGTAAAGTAAAACCTAGAAACTGGGTATAAAACCCAATGGTTTCATCAAATTTTTCTGTCCATAAAACAGGACGAAGGGAATTAAATTTTGCCATTTTTAAAACTGAAATAGGATTTAGCTTTCTAAATAAGGTTTCAAACTTTGACCGATAATTCCGTTCCACCCTTCCGTGAAAGCATTACGCGAAAAATTTTCACCCAAATCACTGAAATTATCAATATCATCATGAGTTAATCTAATCAAAGTTTCATCTCCTTGCGGATGGAGTTCCCAGGTTACCGTCGTGTTTTTTTTTGAAAATTCAGGATACGTCCAGGAATGCTTTAATTTCTGATTGGGAATAATTTCCAGAATTTCAGCCTGATGATGATATTTTTTTTCATCTCCCGGCTCATAGAAATTAAAAACTTTGCCCGATTCCAATTCAAAATCGGGAATATCGAAATACCAGGATCTCATTTCAGTTTTGTCGGTCAATGCTTTCCAAATCTGCTC
>CBFGVN010000519.1:0-2632 GCA_965651845.1 uncultured Chryseobacterium sp.
AGCACTTGCATCCACTTTTGCAAATTTACTTCCGTACCCTTCAGCTTCAATAACTTGGGCACCAACGCCTTGTTTTCCAAGCCAGTTTTTAATGAAATCTGCTCTTTCTTTCGAAATTTTCAGGTTTACATCTTCGTTACCTGTTTTATCAGTATAGCCTCCGATTTTAATTTTTGCATCAGGATAAGCCTTTAAAATAGCAACTAAATTTTTAAGCTGTCCTTCTGATCCTGCTTCCAGCTGGTTTCCGCTGCCGGATTTGAAGTTTACATGATCAAAATCAAACCACTGATTTTTTAAGGCATCATCATTAGTCGCATTGGTATAAGCTCCAGATTTCAAGAAATTGATCATCTGGTCTTCCATTCCGCCTTTATAACCTTTTAGAGCAGTTCCGTTTAGATCAATATCTTCGTCTACTTTTGCAGGAGAAGTTGTTGCAGCGGCAGTATCAGAAGAAGAAATAGCAGCAGCCGTATCCTGAACTGTTCCCGTAGAATCCGTTCCTGTAGTCGTCGTGGTTGTGGTTTTCTTATCACATTGCTTCCAAAGGAAATATCCTGCGGCAATTAATAGTAAAAGCGGAAGCAACCATTTCCAGATCGAACCTCCGCCTTCATTATTATTTCTCTCAGGAAAGGTTCCTGTAGGAGTGGTACTTCTTGTAACCTCAATTTTGGGTTCTTCCGAAGCAGTTGTTTTTATTGTGTCGTTATCATTATCAAACTTGTATCCTTTAGCCCAGTCACCAATGTTTAATGAAGCTAAAGAAAGCCCTGCAGGTAATAATGTGGAAACAATTCCTTTCTGATCATTCAGCAGGCTCGAAATCCCCGATCTGTCCAGGTTATTATCGGCCGCATATTTCCCGATAGAACCTACCGTAGCTCCTGTTACAAGATTCAATAAAGAGCTTGAAGAATTGTTGCTGATTCCTGCATACGTAGCGATTGTATTTACTAATCCGCTTAGTTTATCACCAAAAATTGAAGACAATAAGCTGGAAATGATAGAATTGTTGGATGATTCTCCCATTAAATTTCCTAAAATTCCACTCGACGAGGCATTGCTGATCGCATCCAAGACTCCGGGATTATCTGAATTGTTGGCCAATCCACCTACAATTGCGGGTAATAAACCTCCGATTGCTTTCGAAATACCTGACTCACTCTCTCCAAATTGAGAGGCAGCCTGAGTTGTTAAAGCGGGACCTAACTGCCCCTTAATTAAATCAATGACATTTAAAGACATAATAAATTATTTTGAGATTAATGTTCTATAAATTTAAATAAAAAAACCTCTAAATATCATTTTTAAATAAAAAATCTTTAAAAATTACAAGAATTTTTAAAGATTTGTCAATTTTATTAAGTAAGTTTTTAATATGCTTTTGCAAATAAAACTCGTCTTTTAGATGGTTTTCCTGAAATTAAAGAAACGCCTTCTTCCACATCATCATCCAAAGGAATACATCTGATCGTTGCCTTTGTTTCATCCTTGATCTGTTCTTCTTCTTCAGCCGTTCCGTCCCAGTGTGCATAGATGAAACCTCCTTTTTCTTCAAGAACTTTTTTGAATTCTTCGTAAGTGTCAACTTTAGTGATATTTCCTTCTCTGAATTCAAAAGCTTTATCGTAGATATCTTTTTGAATCGTTTTTAATAATTCTTCAATATAAGAATCTAATCCGTCGATAGAGCGAACTTCTTTTGTTAAATTATCTCTTCTTGCAATCTCAACAGATCTGTTTTCCAAATCTCTCGGTCCCATTGCGATTCTTACAGGAACACCTTTCAACTCGTATTCTGCGAACTTCCAGCCCGGTTTATTCTGAGTATCGTTGTCAAATTTTACAGAAATCCCTTTTGCTCTCAATTTAGCTTGAATATCCAATGCCACTTCACTGATTTGTTCTAATTGCTCCTCACCTTTAAAAATCGGAACAATCACCACCTGAATTGGCGCCAGAGTCGGAGGCAATACCAATCCAAAATCGTCTGAGTGCGTCATAATTAAAGCTCCCATCAAACGGGTAGAAGTTCCCCACGATGTTGCCCATGCATGTTCGATTTTTCCTTCTTTGTTGGTAAATTTTACATCAAAAGCTTTTGCAAAATTCTGTCCCAGGAAGTGAGATGTTCCAGCCTGAAGTGCCTTTCCGTCCTGCATTAATGCTTCTATACAATACGTTTCATCTGCTCCGGCAAATCTTTCAGAAGGAGTCTTTAAACCTTTAATTACAGGCATCGCCATGAAGTTTTCTGCAAAATCTGCATATACATTATTCATTTTCTCTGCTTCTTCAATAGCTTCTTCTTTCGTCGCGTGAGCCGTGTGACCTTCCTGCCACAAAAATTCCGCTGTTCTAAGGAATAGACGAGTTCTCATCTCCCAACGGACAACATTTGCCCACTGGTTGATCAATATCGGCAGATCTCTGTAAGACTGGATCCAGTTTTTATAAGTATTCCAAATAATTGCTTCTGATGTAGGACGAACAATCAGCTCTTCTTCCAGTTTTGCATCGGGATCTACAATCAGTTTTGAAGGGTTATTCGGATCAGTTTTTAATCTGTAGTGGGTAACTACTGCACATTCTTTAGCAAAACCTTCTGCATTCTTCTCTTCAGCCT
>CBFGVN010000520.1:0-2632 GCA_965651845.1 uncultured Chryseobacterium sp.
CAGGGATACATCACTCAGGTTTTAGTGGATGAAGGGCAATATGTTACAAAAGGACAACCTCTTTTCCGTCTGGAAACCAATATATTAAATGAAAACGCAGCTGCTTCCAAAGCAGGAATCGGCGCAGCAGAATCAAATATTGCGGCAGCTCAGGCTGCAGTAAACGCCGCCAATGTGGAAGTTAATAAACTGAAACCACTGGTTCAGAAAAATATCATCAGTAATGTTCAGTTACAGACTGCTCAAGCAAATTTGGCTCAGGCTCAGGCTCAGCTGCAACAAGCAAGAGCAGCTACGAGCCAGGCAGTTGCCAATTATAAAGGGGTAGAAGCAAACATAGAATATTCAATCATCCGGGCGCCTATTTCTGGTGTTATCGGAAAACTTCCGTTAAAAGTAGGTAGTCTGGTTGGCCCGACTGATCAGACTCCATTAACAACAATTTCCGATACTTCCCAGATTTACGCTTATTTTTCAATGAACGAAAAAGAATATTTCGATTTCCTTGAAAAGTCTCCGGGAGTGTCGATGCCGGAAAAGATCAAAAATCTTCCGATGGTAGAATTGCAGTTGGCAAACGGAAGTCTTTATCCTGAAAAAGGTAAAATTGAAGCCATTACAGGCCAGATTGATCCTACCACGGGAACGATTCAGTTCAGGGTTGGTTTTACAAATGCTCAAAAATTATTAAGCAACGGTAATAGCGGAACTATCAGATTCCCACAACATTACGATAACGTTCTTGTCGTTCCGGAAAGTGCAACTTACGAACAACAGGGAATTGTTTACGTATATAAAGTTGAAAAAGATACCGCCAAAAATGTGGTTGTAAATGTCATCGAAAGAATCGACAATATGGCTTTGATCAAATCCGGTGTCAACAAAGGTGAAACTATAATTGCAGCAGGAATCGGAGGATTAAAACCAGGGACTCCTGTAATAAAGAAACCCGTGAAAATGGATAGTCTTGTTCAATCTATAAAACCGAAATTCTAAAATGATTAAAAATTTTATAAACAGACCGGTTTTATCTACCGTTATCTCAATTTTAATTGTGATTCTCGGTAGTTTAGGACAGATCTCATTACCGGTTACACAGTATCCCGACATTGCACCGCCTACAGTAAGTGTTTCTACAAACTATACCGGAGCCAATGCGGAAACTGTTATGAAAAGTGTTGTGGTTCCTTTGGAAGAGCAGATCAACGGGGTGGAAGGAATGGACTATATCACTTCTTCAGCCGGAAATGATGGTTCTGCACAGATTCAGGTATTTTTTAAACAAGGAATCGATCCGGATATCGCGGCAGTAAACGTGCAAAATCGTGTTGCCAGAGCTACGCCTTTGCTGCCCGCGGAAGTTACGCGTTCCGGAGTAGTGACGCAGAAACAGCAGACAAGTGCGCTGATGTATATGTCCTTTTATTCGGAAAATAAAGATCTGGATGATGTATATCTTCAGAACTTTTTGAATATCAACATTATTCCAAATTTAAAAAGGATTAATGGAGTAGGTGATGCTAACGTTTTTGGTGGTAAAAACTACTCCATGAGAGTATGGCTGGATCCTGCGAAAATGGCGGCTTACGGAGTTACTCCTACCGATGTTACCAATGCCATCAACGAGCAGAGTAGAGAAGCAGCGGCCGGTTCTATCGGACAAAACAGCGGTAGCTCTTTCGAATATATTATTAAATATGTAGGTAAATTCAACGATAAAGGTCAGTACGATAATATCATCATTAAATCTCTGGGAGACGGTCAAAACCTGATGCTGAAAGATGTTGCTAAAGTAGAATTGGCAGGCCAGTCTTACACAGGAATCGGGGAAAACGGAAATAATCCGTCGATCAGTATGGGGATTTTCCAGACACCGGGTTCTAATGCTCAGGAGATCATTAAAAATATTAAAGAATATCTTAAATCTGCGGAAGGAAGCTTTCCACAGGGAATTAAATATACCTTCAACTTTGATACGAACGAATTCCTTGAAGCATCGATTGAAAAGGTTGTTCATACCTTAATCGAAGCATTTATTCTGGTATTTATCGTAGTGTATATTTTCCTTCAGGACTTCAGATCTACTTTGATTCCGGCAATTGCGGTTCCGGTTTCGATTGTGGGTGCTTTTTTCTTCCTGAATTTATTTGGATATTCATTAAACTTATTAACATTATTCGCCCTCGTTCTTGCGATCGGTATTGTTGTGGATGATGCCATTGTCGTCGTCGAGGCCGTTCACGCCAAGATGGAACATGGGATTTCCGATGCCAAAAAAGCAACGGTAGAAGCTATGGATGAGATCACAGGAGCAATCATTTCAATTACTTTGGTAATGGCGTCGGTGTTTATCCCGGTAACGTTTATTACTGGTCCTACCGGTGTTTTCTATCAGCAGTTTGGGATTACATTAATTGTGGCGATCATCATTTCTGCGGTAAATGCATTGACATTGAGCCCGGTTTTATGTTCATTATTCTTAAAACCTCACGATGCACATCACACGGAATACAAGAATTTAAATTTTCTTCAAAAGTTTTTTTACAAATTTAATATTGCTTTCAAAACAACAACAGACCGTTACGGAAGAGGATTTGTATTCTTATTAAGACATAAATGGGTAACCCTGATT
>CBFGVN010000521.1:0-2620 GCA_965651845.1 uncultured Chryseobacterium sp.
TCAGTTCATGTTCCGGCCATTGGATCATTTGTATCAGGAAGTCGGACTGGAATGGAGTAATTTCCTTTCAACTTACTTCAACTTGGGATTATTTTACAGAGTAGGATATTATACCACTCCTAATTTTATGAAAAACTTTGCCGTTCAGTTTAAATTAAAATTATTGGAATTTTAAATTTGCCCTAAATAAGAATTCCCCTCCTATGGAGGGGTGGCGAAAATTCAGAATGAATTTTTGACGGGGTGGTTTAATAATATGAGTAATGAGTAATCAATAATAAAAATACATGCAAAAAATAGAAATAAAAGCAGAACAGTTTTTTGAATTATTAAAACTAAAAGATACTTCCATGTGGGAAATTTTCTCCCAGATGATTGATGGAAATGAAAAGGAAATTATTTTCCTGGATAATGGAGAAAAAATTCTTTTCAATTACGTTCTTCCGTCAACACACGAAAAACTGGAAGAAGACCGAAAAGCGTTCTCGAAGCAGTTTGCCGAGAAATTGGCGAATCTTAATTAGTTTTCAAAGGCTTTTATCGCGGAGAATTTTAGAGCTTGTATTAATAAAAACCCAACTACTCTAAAACTCTCCCACTCTTGAAAATATCCACCGTTTTCTTCGCTTCTGCAACATCATGAACCCTAAGGATTTTCGCTCCTTGCCGTAAAACCTTCATATGAAGCTTTTGTGTTTCCTCATTAATATCCAAAGGTGATTTCCCTAAAGGTTTGTAAATAAAAGATTTCCTGGAAATCCCTATCAATAAAGGAAATTTTCCAAAATCAAGATACTTTACCTCATCGATCATTTTCATTTGATCTTCCACTGTTTTTCCAAAGCCAAAACCGGGATCCAGAATAATGTCATTCACTCCTTTTTCCAATAGCTCCATCGTTTTTTCAGAAAAATACCTGTTCTCCGAAAGGATAATATCAGCGAATTTTATTTTATCATGCATCGTTTCATAAGAAGGATTTACATGCATTAAAATATAAGGTAATTTTGTTTCCGCCACTGTATCAAACATTTTGTCATCATAATGTCCTCCGGAAATGTCATTAACAATATCAATTCCTTCATTAAATCCGAATCGTACTGTTTCCGAATAAAAAGTATCCAGTGAAATCAATGTTTCCGCAAATTCTTTTTTAATTAAAGAAATAACATTTCCGATTCTTCTGATTTCTTCTTCTGCAGTTAAAAAATCAGCATTTGGACGGGTCGATTGCGGACCAAGATCAATAATATCGGCTCCATCTTTCAACAATTTTTCTGCATGTTCCAAAGCAGATTTCTCATTATTAAACTTTCCGCCATCTGAAAAAGAATCCGGAGTAAGATTCAAAATTCCCATGATTTTTGGCGAACTTAAATCTACCAGTTTCCCATTGCAGTTGATTGTGTGGGAGGGTTGAAGGGTTGGAGAGTTTGAGGTTTGAGGAGTGAAGAGTTTGGACATTGGGAATGATGAATTGAATTATTCCGCAAAATTAAGATAATTGCTGAAAAAATTATCCCTCAATTAAATTTTAAAATATCAACCCGCCCATATCTCACACTCTCCAACTCTCCAATTCTTCAATTCTCAAACTCTCCACTCCAAATCCCTCTCAAACACAAAATTTCGTATATTTGGAAGATTAAGAGATTTTATGTCAAAAACATCAGTACAGTTCGAGAAAATTATTGGTCAGTGCCGTGAGCTTTTCAGTAAAAAACTACAGGATTACGGTGCAGCATGGAGGGTTTTAAGACCGAGCTCGATTACCGATCAGATCTATATTAAAGTCAACAGAATCCGTACGTTACAGATGACCGACAAAAAAATGGTGGACGAAAGCGAAGAAGATGAATTCATGGCTATCGTCAACTACTCTATCATTGGTCTGATTCAGCTTGAAAAAGGCTATTCCAACGATTTTAACGAAAATAAAGAAGAAATTTTAAATCTTTATGATAAATATTCTAACGAAGCCAAAAATTTAATGGAAAGAAAAAACCATGACTATGGCGAAGCATGGAGGGATATGAGAATTTCTTCGATCACAGATTTGATTTATCAGAAAGTTTTAAGAACAAAACAAATTGAAGATAATCAGGGAGTTACTATCGTTTCGGAAGGTTTGGACGCTAATTATTTTGATATGCTGAACTATGCCGTTTTCTGCCTAATAAAATTCTCTGAAAAAGAAAACAACGTTGAATCCAAAACTATTTAATATGATCAAAGGTTTATTACGTTTCGTTATTGCTGTTATTTTCATCCTTTCCGGATTTGTAAAAGCAGTAGATCTGGTAGGTTTTTCTTTCAAAATGGAAGAATATTTCTCGCCTGCCGTTTTCAACATGCCTTTTTTTGAAAAGTTTGCCCTGCTTTTTTCAGTAATCGTGGTGGTTTTGGAGCTTCTTCTCGGGTTTATGCTTTTATTAAAGTTAAAACTTAAATTCACGCTTTCAGCATTAATTGCGCTTTGTATTTTCTTTGGCTTCCTTACGTTTTACTCTGCCTATTATAATGTGGTAACGGATTGCGGATGTTTTGGAGATGCTATAAAATTTACACCATGGCAGAGTTTTATTAAGGATATTGTTCTTTTAGTCGGGTTAATTATTGT
>CBFGVN010000522.1:0-2613 GCA_965651845.1 uncultured Chryseobacterium sp.
TTAAATACGTTTTTTGCAATTCCGATGACAGGATATTTCTGACCCAAAGCCTCATACAGATAGCCTCCCAAACCTTTTTTGCCTTCGTTATTTAAAGTGACATATCCGTCGACGATGATGATGTCTCCCGCTTTAAGTTGGATCTTTTTTAACAAGCTCAAAATACAGGGAAGCTCCCTTTTATAAAAAGCTCCGCTTTCATACTCTGAGATGATGCTTGTCTTTTCGCTGAAAATTTTAGCTTCATTTTCGGAATTCCAGTCTTCAAAAGCAATGCAGATCGTGTTGGCGTAATCTTCAAAGTAATACGTATCGAATGCGTAAATCATTTTAATTTTCCGGTTAATGGTTGCTAGAGTTTCTGTTAATTATTAAAAAACTCCCCAAAATGCCACAAAATTCCTGCGGGGTCATGTACAAAACATTCTTTTCCCCAATCCATCGTTCTTATGGGTGTTAATCTTACTCCTTTGTATTTTTCAGTAAGATTTAAACTTACAAGATCCTGCCAGAATGTTTCAACATCTTCTACTTCAATGAAAAGCATGGTATTATCGATCCAGTCTTTCACATAGGCATCCTGAAGGTAGAAAGCGATTTCCTGTTTTTTGAATACAGATAATTTTGTGTCTAAAATGACCTCTTCAAAGCCTAAATCTTTATAAAAGTTTCTGCTTTCCTCAAAATTTTCCGAGCCGATAAACGGACGGATCGATTTTATGTTTTGTTTCATGATTATTTATTTTTCCAGTTGTTATATGACATTTCAAATTTTATTTCACCTTTTCCATGAACTCCGACTTCTTTCCAGCCAGATTTTCTGTAGAAATTTTCCGCTCTGGTATTGGGTGAAGTTCCCAGCCAGACAGTTTCTTCAGTCTGCTCAAAATACCAGTCGAGCATAATATTGTGGAGCTTTCTTCCGATGCCCTGCTTTTCAAAACCGGGATCTAGAAATAAGGCCCAGATGTTATGTTCTTTTAAATCTACAATTGAAAACCCTACAATCTGATTATCAATTTCGTAGACCCAGCCTTTCCCTCTTTCAAATAAAAACTCTTCACAATCTTTATCGGTAACTAAATTGGGATCAGACGAAGTATTTTCTTTGACCGAATTTCGCACTATCTGTATCTGCGGGATATCTTCTGATCGAGCTTCTCGAATCATTTAAATTAAATTTGAATAAACATAAAAAGGCAAATTGAATTGTTACAAATTTGCCTTTTCAGTGTTTTGTTTTTTATGAATTATTTCTGATCTACAACAATTCTTTCCGGTCTGTTTGCCAGTTCCCACGCGGTTGTAAATACAAGCTGCGTTCTTTTTTCAAGAAGTTTATAGTCATCATCTGTAGGTTTGTGGTAATCTTCATGAATTCCGTCGAAGAAAAATGCCACAGGAATATTATTTTTAGCAAAATTGTAATGGTCTGATCTGTAATACAATCTTTGAGGATCGTTTGGATCGTCATACTTATAATTCAGTTCAAGGTTGTTTGTTTTTTTATTCGCCGCTTCATTGATTACTTTCAGCTGAGAGCTTAACATTTCAGAACCAATCACATATACGTACTGTTTCCCTCTGTTTTCCGGATCATCGCGACCGATCATATCGATATTCAGATCTACAACGGTATTTGCTAATGGGAAAACCGGATTATCTGTGTAAAATTCGGAGCCGAACAAGCCATGTTCTTCACCCGTCACATGCAGGAATAAGATTGATCTTTTAGGACCTTTTCCCGCTTTTTTAGCAGCCTGGAATGCTTTTGCAATCTCCATTACCGCCACTGTTCCGCTTCCGTCGTCATCGGCACCATTATACACGACTCCATTTTTTGTTCCTACATGGTCATAATGCCCTGAAATTACAATGATTTCTTCAGGTTTTTCACTGCCTTCAATGAAAGCCAGAATATTTTCAGAATCAGGAAGGTTTCTACCCCCACGTTGCTTCATAAAATCTGCAGGAACTTTCTGATAATAAGATCCAAGAGCCTTTGGAAAACCGATTCCTAAGCTTTTATAATAATTAACCATATATTCTCCTGCCTTCTTCTGTCCCGGGCTTCCGGTATCTCTGCCTCCCATTTCATCAGAAGCAATTACGTATAAGTTTTTCTTTAAATCATCAGCTTTAATTTCCTTATATGCAGAAAGAAACGCTTTATCACCCTTTACTTCGGATGAAGTAGTATTTGCTGCATTTGTAGAAATTTTTGCCGTTTCGCAACTTACCAGTAAGACTATTGAAAATAGCGGGATAAATAGTTTTTTCATTTAAAATTAATTTGCTTAAAAATAACAAAATTTATTTAATCTCTCCCGAATAAGTATTTTTATTATATTTGATATAAATGCAATATATATGGGCAATATTTACGGATTCAATCATTATTCGTTTTTTACGGAAATGTCTGAACTGGCAACAAGAAATAACAGCTTTGATCTGTCTCTTGGCCTGCCTGATTTTGATATTGATGAACGTTTAAGAGATTATTTAAAAGAATCTGCAGACCTTAATACCCATAATTATGAGCCACTTGCAGGAAATCCTTTACTGATTGAAAGTATAATTAAATTTAACCTGAAAAGACAAAACAGCATCAGG
>CBFGVN010000523.1:0-2609 GCA_965651845.1 uncultured Chryseobacterium sp.
CCCTGACAAAAGGTGCAGATGTTTTCAAAATGGGAATCGCAGTAGCGCCGGTTACCAACTGGAGATATTACGACTCTGTTTACACGGAAAGATTCATGAGAACACCTCAGGAAAATCCTGATGGATACGATAAAAACTCTCCTACTGAATACGCTAATTTATTGAAAGGAAAATTCCTGCTAATCCACGGAACTGCTGATGATAACGTACATTTCCAAAACTCTATGGAATTATCGGAAGCTTTGATTCAAAACAAAAAACAGTTTGATTTCATGGCTTATCCAGACAAAAACCACGGAATTTACGGGGGACAAACGAGACCACAACTGTATCAGAAAATGACTGATTTTATTTTGGAAAACCTTTAAAATCAATAATTAATCATAAAAAATCCGACTGCAAGCCAGTCGGTTTTTTTTATTTCTTATCTTAAAAAAGAACTGTAGATTAATTTAATCTCCACTTTCTAAATCATTTAAATAATCATCCATCTTAGATTCGGAAAGAAAGCTTTGGGGATTATTCTGAGTATATTTCATTCTCCTTTCTGTCTCTTCTTTCTGCCATATAGAAGCTTTATCTTGCTTTCCTTTAAAATGTTTATGCTTCAAAAAATCTATAAAATCATTCACCTCTCCATAAAAATTTTCAGGAAGCGTTTTGATGTTCTCTTCTAAATCTTTCAATGTAATTTCCATTTTCCTCATCTTATTTTAGTCAAAGTTAATAAAATTCGATTATTATTTTTAAAATTCTATATTTGTGAAATTTGAAATTTGAAAATATGAAGACTAAACATCCTAAGGGATTGCCTTTCCTCTTCTTTACGGAAATGTGGGAACGTTTCGGGTACTATCTGATTCTCGGAATTTTTGTGTTGTATGTGATTGAGCCTACCGGGGCAAAAGGTGGTCTTGGACTTCCCGACAAAACAGCAGACGACATTTTCGGAACGTATATCGCTTTGACTTATTTGACGCCTTTTATCGGTGGATTTTTGGCAGATAGAGTGTTAGGATATATCAAATCCATTTATTTAGGAGGAATTCTAATGGCAGCCGGATACATTGGGATGGGTGTTTTCAAAGATCTTACTTTATTTTATTCTTCTTTAGCATTAATTATTATCGGGAACGGTTTCTTTAAACCAACAATTTCCACATTATTAGGAAACCTCTACTCCGAAGAACCTTATAAAGCCAATAAAGATTCCGGATACAATATTTTTTACATGGGAATCAATATCGGAGCGTTTATTTGCAACATTATTGCGGCATTTATGCGAAATAAGTTCGGTTGGGGTGAAGCCTTCATCACGGCCGGAGTCGGCATGCTGATCGGTCTGATTATTTTTACCCTCGGAAGAAAACATTATATCCATGCGGCTCAAATGAAGCCTGTACAGGAAGGCGATACGAAGCTTTCTGAAATTTTAGTTAAAGTTTTCTTACCTGCAATTATTTTTGGGATTATTGGGTGGTTCTATGTTCCATATCAAGAATTAATTAATTCCAATAATATTTTTGAAATATTTAGTAGTACTTCCAACATCTTTGGAAGCAATAATACAGATGCCTTTATCTTTGCCTGTATTCCTGTTATTTATTTTTATGCATCACTTTATTTTAAAGCAAAACCAGACGAAAAATCTTCGATCGGAGCTTTGTTATCAGTTTTCTTAATCAGTATGTTTTTCTGGGCTGTTTTTAAACAAAACGGAACAGCACTGACGAGATGGGCCAATTATTATACCGACAGAAGCGTTCCTGCAGCTTTAGAAAAGCCTTTGGAAGGAATTTATATGGTGGAAGGAAAAGGTTATGAAGACAAAGAAGTTTCTGTCTACGACAACCAGTATCAGTCTCAAAAAGACAACAATGGAAAAACCATTAAAGAAACAGGAAAGGATATTTATTTTAGGAATATTTCACCCGAACAAAGAGCAGATTTAGAAAAAAATCCTGAAAAAAAGGTGTATTTGTATAATACAGAATTATTCCAATCGATCAATCCATTTTGGGTAATTGCTTTAACGCCGGTTGTTGTAGGATTCTGGGCTCTATTAAGGCGAAAAGGAAAAGAACCGTTAACGCCAACGAAAATTGTTTTAGGATTATTCATTTCAGGGTTATCCTGTTTAGTAATGGTTCTCGCCGTTTGGGCCGGAGACAATGGAGCTGTAAAGGTTTCGCCTTGGTGGCTGGTCGCAAGCTACGGAGTGATTACCGTGGGTGAATTATGCCTTTCTCCAATGGGACTTTCATTCGTTTCCAAGCTTTCCCCTGCCAGAATTACCGCTTTGATGATGGGTGGATTTTTCCTCGCAAACTCTGTAGGGAACAAGCTTTCCGGGATTTTGGCAAGTACATGGTACAGCTACGATAATAAAATGAATTATTTCCTAGTAAACTTCGCTTTATTGATATTTGCTACACTTTTAGGCCTTTCCATGTTAAAAAGATTAAACAAAATCATGAAAGAAAAAGGACATTAATCCTTATTTATAATAAAGAAAATCAGGCTGTAGAATTATTCTGCAGCTTTTTTATTTAAATAAGCCTGTTTAAACTTTTTTAGAAAAAGAGTTTCCAGAAAATTAGCAATTTAGA
>CBFGVN010000524.1:0-2604 GCA_965651845.1 uncultured Chryseobacterium sp.
TATTTTTTGCATATATACCCTTATTCTCTATTTTTCTGTTTTCTTCGATGACGATGTCCGTAATTTTATTAGAGCGCAAAATCCCGCCTTTTGCTTCATTATAGCCTAAAAGAATTTCTTTACCATTGTCTGAAATAGCTGTAATATAGGATGCATTATTTTTTATAGGCAGGTTGATATAGCTTTTAAAAAATTTTTCCGCAATAAAAAAAACACCATTGTTCTTTGTTGTAAACCAGATATTATGGTCTAAATCTGACATTATCCCGTTAATAATATAATCATTCAACAATTTTACTGGCTTAGACAGAACTTTTTTATCGTTCAGATCCTGATCAAAATAAAGGACACCTCCTTTTAATAAACAAATCCATAATCTGTTATTTTCAATAACAGACTGGTAAATCTCTTCCGGGGCATTATAACTGTAAATTTTTTTTAAAAAGTATGGTTTTTCCAGCTGATAAATATCTATTTGCCTTTTTCCTTGAGCAATTATAAAGTTCTTGTATCCGTTAATTATTATCCTTTCTTTAAATAATAATGATGATAAATTACTTACCCTTTCCTTCTTATCTAATATATTATATACCGTCGTTTTTTTATTTTCTCGCTGCAAAAACACTAAATTGGGTTGAGACTGAAATCCAAAAGCAATTACATCCTCCTGTAAAGATTTCTTGTAATAGAGCGGTATACTCTTCACTTTCTCGTTTTTAAAGATGTACAGATTTGTAGGGTTTTGTGAAGCATAAAAAATAAGTGAATCCTTATTAGCAAAAATTATTGGTGTGTTTTTAAATTGTAATTTTTTAAGCTCTTTATTGTGATCTGCATTAATAATTTTCCCATTTTTAAGATATGCAAAATCATTGAGAAAGGAGTTTAGAAAAATCTCATTGCTAGACAAAGGCAGACATTGTAAAATATCGACATTTTTTAATCCGTCTCTTTTGGTATATTGTACAAACTCTTTTCCGTCGAATCTGAAAAAACCATTATCACTTCCGATCCAGACAAAGCCCATTTTATCTTGATGTATAGTGTAGATATAATAGCTGTTTAATCCGTTATCCTGATTATAATTAATTAATCCCGGAATTTGTGACAGCCATAATGCCGGAAATAAGAATATTACAAACAATAAAGCATATATATACGTTTTTTTCAATTTTGTGTAGCTAGAGATGCAAATATATTCATTATATTACTCATAAACAATGTTTTCAATAAAAAACCATTCTGCCTTTTACAGCTCTGCCAATAACACTTACTCTATGAAACAGCACACTTACTCGTTTGTGAATTTTTAATTCCTGAAAAAAAATAATTTTGTGCTCGTAAATACATGAACAACACAGATGAAAAAAATATTTATTGTTAGCTTAATCGTAAGTCTTACATTTTCGAATGCACAAATTACGATTACAAAGGATACAAGTTTCGGAAATAATGGAGCTGTTACTTTAAATGTTCAAAGCCCAATATTAATATCTTATAAGATTACTTCAAATAAGAAACTAATTACTTCTTATGAAGAAGGTATAGACACTCAATATGGTTCTTTTCTACGAACAAATATAAAAAAATTAGACGAAAATGGTATGATTACAGAAACATATACATCTTCACCCAATAATATTACTCCTGTCTCATATTATAATGGGAACAAATATCAAACAATAAATAACAATTCAATCATCTCATGTTATAACCCGAATCATTCTTTAGAAATTACTTTTGGAAATAATGGTCATTTGGATATGAATGGGTATAGCTTACCTCATTATTTTGAGAATGGCTCAATATTTTTTGTAGACGCTTTAGGAAATTTTCAAAAATATCTTCCCACTGGACAAATTGATAATTCTTTTGGAAATAATGGGATTGTGACCACTAGCAATATATTATCAACCAATGAAGATGTTTTATTTAATAATTATTTTTATAATCATTTTAATCCATTTTTCTATACTGTAGCTTCAACAATGGGATATAGAAAAATAGATATCAATACTGGAAACTTAGATGTTTCATATGGAAATAATGGAACTTCTATTATTTCAAATGTACCAGCATATATAAGAAGAGACCTCTTTTTACCTAATGGAGAGATAATGACATTGTATAAGACTGATATTAATTCTAATCAATATTATTTATCAAAAACATTGGCTGATGGTCAATTAGATCAATCTTTTGGTAATAACAATGGATATGTTGCTCTTCCTCAACAAATAAATGGTAAAACATTAAATTATGAATATATTGGTGATCTTTCGTTTTATAATAACTCTTTATTTATCCCCGTTGTAAAAACGTTATCACCATCTGTGGAAAAATCAACTGTATTGTGTTACTCCACTCTTACAGGTGAAAAAATAATCATTAATAATTCAAATGATTTTGAAACTGAAATAATACAAGATCCAACAATACCATTGAATCAACTACATTCTGTTATTAGAAATAATAATCTTTATCTTATTTGGGGAATTATTATTTCCAGATATAATCTTAATTCACAAACACTTTCTGTCACTAACAATTTCAATAAAATATTAGAAATCAATTTCAATAATCCATTCAAAAATGAACTTATTT
>CBFGVN010000525.1:0-2594 GCA_965651845.1 uncultured Chryseobacterium sp.
ATTAGCATTTGTCATGCTGCTCTCGAAGCATTTACACAATAACATAAAAACCTCCCACAAAAAATGCAGGAGATAAAGATTGGCTTCAACGCAAAGGGAACTTTAAAGATCAATGCGCTGAAAATATTAATTGGTTAATCAGTTTTTAGAATATTTAGCATACGCTTTGGCTAGTTTTTCATCATACTTATTCAGTTTGTAACCGCCGCCATTGTAGCCTTTCGCGAAATTTGCCCAGCTTTTATTTCTTAAATGAATTAAAAGTCCATTTTTCTCAAGAAATTTTCC
Organism: uncultured Chryseobacterium sp.; assembly: GCA_965651845.1. GTDB lineage: Bacteria > Bacteroidota > Bacteroidia > Flavobacteriales > Weeksellaceae > Chryseobacterium. Next base: position 289 of record CBFGVN010000525.1, read on the forward strand.
GAAAGCTTTCAGATGTTCGCCTTCGTTAATTTCCATTTTAGCAACAAAATCTGTGACGTCTGTATAACCAAGCGGTTTTGCATGAAACCCCATGATCTGGAAGCTTCCCCACGAAGCAGAAGACAGCGCCGCATCTTTGAATTTCGGATCTGCTCCTAAAGTCATGGCTTCATTCAATCGGTCATATTCTTTTACACCACCCTGATAATAGATTTTCGTCCATTTCGGATACAAAACATCCTTGTGATTAGCATTGTAATAGGCGTTGGGATCAATTCCTCTTTTCTTCAGTTCGCTCCAAAAAATATGGCCCTCGAACAAAATTTTCGGTTTATTGTTTAATAAAAATCCTTTTCCGCTGCTTTCTATTTCGTTTACTGCTTTTACGGCAGCCAATTCCAGTCCGTACTGATTGGCAAAACTGATAAGGTCGCTTTCTTTCAGAAATTTATCGGCAGTATTACTTGGAGCCGGAGAAGAACTTTTCTGTAATAAAACAGTCCAGGTTTTCATTCCGACAATTCCGTCTACGACTAGAGAATTTTTTCTTTGAAAATCTTTTACGGCTGCATCCACTTCCATAGAAAAAGAGTCTGAAATCTTGATGTTGTATCCTTGTTTATAAAGAAGCTCACAAAGGGTAGTGACTTCCGGTGATTTTGTGTAATATTTTAAAAGTTTCATGGCTGTTAGTTTTTTAGATATTTTTAAATTTAATTAGGCTTATTTAAATCATATTTTTTTAAGTTTTTAGTTTGAGTGAGATCCTTCGAGAGCCTCAGGATGACACCGGCGAGTTATGCTGCATATTTTTGACAGTTGGTATTAGCAATGTCATCCTGAGCGCGAAGCAGTCGAAGGATTTAATAGTTACATTAAAACTTATGTTTAAAAAAATTAATTAATCGGTATTTTCGGCATTCTCTCACAAATCATCCCGATCAAAAAGAACGATTTGAATTTCACTTCCTCTCTTTGAAGTTTATACTCCAAATTCAGAGGATTGGTATTGGTAACACTGAATTTTTGGTTTAATACTGCGTAATCATCCACTCTCAGTTCGATGCTGTATTCTCCGACCGGGATCATCTGGCTGATCATTCCGATTTCGTTGGTTTCTATTTCAAAGATTCTGTTGTTATTCGTTCCTTTGATGGAAATCGCACATTTATAGATGGGATCATTATTTATTTTGTCGAAAACTTTAAACTCTACATTAGCTGCGGTAGGCTGTACTACGACAGGAACCTTTATCGGAACAAAAATTCCCGGAATTTTTATGGGGCCGGTTACCACCGGAGTAACAGGTTTTACGGGTGTTGGCTGAGGCTGAACAGGTGTAGCAGCGTGTGAAGCAGGAGTGATGGGCCTTATATTTCTCACGCTTCCCAAAACACTCATATTGATTTTATTATTGAAAACAGGAGTTGCTTTCGGAGTTTCTGTAACGGGCTGAGCTGTTTTTGGAGCCAGATCCGGAGTTGGTATTTTGGCAGCTTCTGCAGTTATGGTTTTTCTGGTTAAGGTGTTTAATTGATCAGATTTTATCGTTCTCACGTTGGTTACGGCTTTCAGAAATTTCTGGTTATTGCTTTTATTCACGAAAAGCTGTTGTTTCATAATCAAAGGGCCGAAATAAATCAGCTGATTCGGATTGTTCACCGTATCATTAGTAATCGACGGATTCAAAATAATTTTTAAATTTTTCGCAAGCATCATGGTTTTTGTGATGGCGGGTAATTTAAAATCGCTTGAAATTGTTTGTCCGTCGGATATTTTTTTAGGCTCTTTCCATTCGAACATTTCAGAAAGCATAAAGTTTTTATTAAACCAGTTTCTTTTTAAATGAACAAATGAATAATCAAATTCCACGGCCTCGATTACACTTTCATCATAATCTATGGAAAGGATTTCAGAAGGCAGGTTTTCATTGGAATTTTTTGCTTCAGCATATAAAGCTTCCAGTTCAGGTTTTTCCAGTCGGATGTTGTTCCAGCCGGATTCGTTTTCCATAAAATCATACGGAATAAAATTAATATCATGAATCGAAGAATTGTTGATGACATCCGTTTTTTCTGCCGCTTCAAAAGTGTTTTTTGCATTTTGTGCCATAGCGAGATACAGATCAGCGTCAGAATTTTTATTAATTCTTGCCAGTTCTTGTTCAATGATGTCTTTGCTTCCTTTCACTTTCCACTCCGAAAAAGCAATGGGTTTCAGGTTGTTGAGTGTAATTAATTGGTAGTTCCAGTTGGTTTTTTCCTCATCAGTATCCAAACTGTCGAATAATTCTAAATGTGAAGCAA
>CBFGVN010000526.1:0-2590 GCA_965651845.1 uncultured Chryseobacterium sp.
TTAACTACCCTTAAGAACGAAATCACTTCAGTATATGGAGGGTCATATTTAGAAACAGGAGCTAGTTTAGTTGTTAATTCTATTGTTAGATTACAGGAAGGACAAGCTGTAGGGTCTTACTATGGTTATCAAGTTGCCGGAGTATTCCAAAATCAGGCTGATGTCAATTCATGGGCACAACAAACAAATGCTACAGTTGGTGGATATAAATTTGCTGACATTGATGGCAATGGTATAATCGACACCAGAGACAAAACATTCCTAGGAAGTCCAATACCAAAGGGAACTTATGGATTCGGAGTTAATCTGAATGTATATGACTTTGATATTGCAGTAGACTTTCAAGGAGTGTATGGCAATAAGATCTATAATTTTAATAGAGAACAACGTTATGGAAATGAGAACTGGGATTTAGACTTCTATAATAACAGATGGCATGGAGCAGGAACTTCTAATACCTATTCTATGGCAACGAACAATCAGGATATTATTAAGCCAAATAGCTTCTTTGTTGAAGATGGAAGTTATTTTAGAATCAGAAATATCACTGTAGGTTATAATTTACCAAAAGATTTAGCGAAGTCTTTATTATTAACAAGGCTGAGACTATATGTAAGTGCACAGAATCCTTGGACTAGTTTCAAATATAACGGATTTTCACCGGAAATCTTGAATACAGACAGAGTACAAATGGGTATTGATAATAACATTGCTCCGATTTCAGCAATCTATACCTTTGGTATGAATTTAACATTTTAATTAAAAGAAACATGAAAAAAATATTTTTATCCATTGCTATATTGTCTTTTATGGCAAGCTGTAATGATTATTTAGATATAAAAGTTGAAGGAGCTCAGGATGCTACAGAGTTTTTGAAAACTGAGCAAGATGCAATGCTTGCAACTAATGCTATCTATAGTTTTCTAAGAAGCTGGGAAAATTCAGCATTTCCTTATCAATTTGTCTTCGGAGTTCCGGCTGATGATGTTATAAAAGGTTCAAACCCAGGTGATGCCTCTTTTATTAATGCTTATGATCAATTTACCTATACTGTGAGTGATGATGGAGTAAGAGGTTACTGGATAGGACAATGGCAGGCTGTGAACAGATGTAATCAAGTGATTTCAAAGGTTCCAAGTATCAATATGGATACTACTCTAAAAAATAGATTAGTTGCAGAAGCAAAAATGCTAAGAGCATATTTCTATTTTAATTTAGTAAGAATTTATGGAGGAGTTCCAATTTTTGATGGTATTCAAGAAAATTACAACATTCCTAGAAATTCTGTAGAAGAAGTGTATAACTTTATTATTTCAGATCTTACCAGTGCTGCAGATGTTCTTCCGCAAACGTATGGAGCGGTAGATTTAGGTAGAGTAACAAAAGGTGCTGCGTTAGGTTTATTATCTAAAGTTTATCTATACAAAAAAGATTGGCAGAAAGCTTATGATACCTCTAATCAGGTCATTGCGATGGGATATTCTTTAGATCCGGATTTTAATCATTTATTTAGAATAGCAGGAGAATTTGGCTCAGAGTCTGTATTCGAAGTAAACTGTGAATGTTCTTCTCAATTTGGAGGAAGCCAGTATGCTGAAGTACAAGGTGTAAGAAACCAATTTGGATGGGGCTTTTTTACACCTTCTCAATCATTAGAAAATGCCTTTGAACCAGGAGATATTCGTAAAGAACTAACAATTCTTAGAAATGGAGAAACAACTCTTGAAGGAGATCTTATTGCAATGGGAGATCCAAATTCTGTGACGACGTTTAACCAGAAAATTTATGTTCCTACATCACAAAACAATAATGCTTGTGGATATGGTTCAAGACAAAATATCAGAATTTTACGTTTCGCAGAAATTTTATTAATCAATGCGGAAGCCGCAAATGAATTAGGAAATACAGGAACAGCAATTACTAATCTCAATAAAGTAAGAACTAGAGCTCAACTACCGAATACAACGGCTTCTACTCAAGGGGCTTTACGTACGGCTATCTGGCATGAACGTAGGGTAGAATTGGCTTTGGAAGGAGACCGCTTCGTAGATCTTGTAAGAACCGGACAGGCTGCAACTGTTTTAGCACCTTATGGTTTTAAAGCCAATAAAAATGAAGTATTTCCAATTCCTTTGGATGCAATGAATCAAAGTAATGGGGCTTTTGTTCAAAACCCCGGCTATTAAAATTAATCAATAAAAAACTTTAGAGGAGAATGAAAGTTCTCCTCTTCTTTTAGGGATGAATTTTAAAATATTTAAATTATGAAAAGGATTGTACTATCAATTGCTGTAGTATCAATACTCACGGCATCCTGCAAAAACTCTCAAACTCTTAAGCCCTCGGATACTCAAGTTCAAGCGGTAAAAAGTAGCATTACTGATGAACAGCTCATGGATAGAGTTCAAAAGGATGCTTTAAAGTATTTTTGGGATTATGCAGAACCCAATTCAATGCTGGGAAGAGAACGTTATCATGAGGATAATATTTATCCGGATAATGATAAGCATGTCATTACGACGGGAGGTTCCGGTTTTGGTTTAGCGACAATTTTAGTAGGAGTGGAAAGAGGATTCGTTCCTAGAACAGA
>CBFGVN010000527.1:0-2589 GCA_965651845.1 uncultured Chryseobacterium sp.
AAGTCGTAACGAAAGTCATGTTCGGATATTTTTCTCCGTCGAAGAAATCAGGACTTTTCAGATGTTTGTCTCTCATCTCAACACCGGTATTGATGGAATTTACATCTACCATTATCGAAATTTCTGCACCATCAAGATTATTGCCCTTTGTAGCAACTTTCCCATCAAATTTATCGAATCTTCCTTGTACAAAACTGATTCCCATATGTTTGATATTGAAATTTACAGAAGAATGCATCGGATCAACCGCCCAACCTATCTGTGCAAATCCTACAACACTTACAAGTGCGAATACAAAAGTTAAAAATATCTTTTTCATTGTATATTATTTATTAGATTAATTCTTAGTACAAAAGTAAGTCCGTTACAATAACGGGACATTGATCTATGTTATTTTTTTATTTTTGCTGAAATTATTTTCGAGTAGAGTAATTTAAAAAAATAAACAATAAAAAATGTAATTATTGAATTTAGGTATATTAATAAGCTGAATATATTTTCGTCTTCAGTTCCAAAAGGATTAAAGCCAGAAAATATTAAACTAATGAGATATATGATTTCAAATAAAACTGTAATTCTCAGAATGGAGTGATAATTCTTTTTAAATATCATAACCGTAATAAATGCTACAACACAAACAAAACAACATTCTATAAGAATTAAGAAAGGATGCATCCCAAAATTTCCGCCAGATAGTCTTGTGAAATATAATATTAGTACGCTCAACAAAAAATTTATAATTGTCATCAGTACAAAAATCTGGGCGCTTTTCAGCAAAATATTTTTCATGCTTGAAAATTAACTAAAATTCGAAACAAAAATTCAAAAAAAATTTTGAACTTCGCATCATGGCAAAACTAAAAACAGCATATTTCTGTCAAAACTGCGGAACACAATACTCCCAATGGATGGGACAATGCAAAAACTGCGGACAATGGAATACTTTGGTGGAAGAAGTGGTGGAAAAAACCTCATCCCATAAAACTCCTCCTTTTTCAAAAACAAAACAACACGTCATCAATATCGTTGAAGTAGAAACCAATGAAGAACCGAGAATAAAGACCCCTTCCGAAGAACTCAACCGCGTTTTGGGAGGCGGAATTGTTTTAGGATCAGTAACATTAATTGGTGGAGAACCTGGAATTGGAAAATCTACCCTGCTTCTCCAGCTTGCCCTGAAAATGAAGAAAAAAGTTTTCTATGTTTCTGGGGAAGAAAGTGCTTCTCAGATTAAAATGAGAGCCGATAGATTAACAGATATTCAAAATCCCAACTGCTTTCTTTTCACAGAAACTTCACTGGAAAAAATTCTTCACGAAGCCAAAAAGCTCGAGCCGGATTTCGTTATTATCGATTCCATTCAGACGTTACAATCCCAGCTGATCGAAAGTTCTCCGGGAACTGTTTCTCAAATTCGGGAATGTTCCAATGAAATCATTAAATATGCCAAAGAAAATAATGTTCCTGTTTTTTTAGTCGGTCACATCACAAAAGACGGACAAATTGCAGGCCCGAAAGTCTTGGAACATATGGTAGATGTCGTGTTGAATTTCGATGGCGACAGAAACCATCTTTTCCGATTATTGAGAGCCAATAAAAACCGTTTCGGATCGACTTCCGAAATTGGAATCTATGAAATGATTTCTCAAGGTTTAAAGGAAATTAAAAACCCTTCCGAAATTTTAATTACTAAAAAATTTGAAGAACTTTCGGGAAATTCGGTTGCTGTAACTTTAGAAGGAAACCGTCCGATGCTGCTGGAAATTCAGGCGTTGGTAAGCACTGCCGTGTATGGAACTCCCCAAAGAAGCTCGACCGGTTTTGATGCCAAAAGACTAAACATGCTTTTGGCTGTCCTCGAAAAAAGAGCCGGTTTTCAGCTGGGTGCAAAAGACGTTTTCTTAAATATTACAGGAGGGATAAAAACCGACGATCCTGCGCTGGATTTAGCAGTTGTGGCATCTATCCTTTCCTCGAATGAAGACATTGCTATTTCCGAGCATTATTGTTTTGCGGGAGAAATCGGTTTAAGTGGAGAAATCCGCCCGATTGCGCAGGCCGAACAGCGAATTACAGAAGCGGAAAAGTTAGGCTATGAGAAAATTTTTGTTTCTAATTTAAATAAACTTCCCAAGAAAAAATTCGGAATTAAAATTGAAGAAGTAAGCAAAATTGAAGATTTCCACGAAAGATTGTTTTAAAGAGTTATGAGTTATAAATTATGAGTTATGAGTTATGAGTTATGAGTTTATTAATGATAGTTTGTATTAATTACTACGATCAATTCATAATTTATAACTCATAATTCATAACTTTAAAACATGAATTATTTGGCGCATTCTTTTCTTACCTTCAAAGACGGACAGATTGTCGGGCAGTTTTTGGAAGACTTTATCCGCAATAAAGACCGTTTTTCTTTTCCGAAAGATATTCAGGACGGGATCACGCTACATCGCGCCATTGATACTTTTACGGATTCTCACCCTGCTATCCATGAGGCCAAAAAAGTTTTTGCTCCGCTGGTAAGATTATACGCGGGTGCTTTTGTGGATGTTTCCATGGATTATTTTGTAGCCAATGATTTAAGTT
>CBFGVN010000528.1:0-2588 GCA_965651845.1 uncultured Chryseobacterium sp.
TTTAATTTTATCTTTTTCACGATGTTCTTTCATGACAAAGTCGAAAACCAATCCCCAAATAATGTATACGATGAACCCCGCGAAAATAATTCCCCAAAACTGAATCTTGGTAAATGCAATTTTAAGATCGAATGGCGGAGAATCGAAAGTTTTATTTAATTCATATAATTTCGATTCAATTTCATACGCTAAAATGGAATCGAAAATAAAAGTCACGACAAATAAAAGCCCCAGTTTAATATAATTGGCTCTTGTTTTATTCTCATTAAACATATGAATCAAAAATCCCAATCCAAGAAAAACGAAAGGAATTAAAGTGACAAAAGCACCTTCAATAGCACCTTCATTCCATGCTTTGCTCCACGCCTGTGCATCCAAAACGCTTTGTATGACGGTGCTTTTTGCATCAAAACTTTTAAAAAAAGCAGAATAGGAAGTGGAAATATAAAAAGTCAGCAAATATAAACTTATCGGAAAAAGAAGAATAGCGCCAATCCAGAACTTTGTAGAAGCTCCTTTTGTAGCTTTCACACTGTATTTTTCCGGGTTTCTGGGTAAATCAAGAATTTCGGATTTTAAAGTTTCAATTGTATTTTGATGATTTTCAATCTCTGTATTTTTGTTTTTTAATTGTTCTTCTTTGGTTTCCAACGAGACGGTTAGAGCCTTTATTTCTGTCTCCCGGTTTTTTTGTTCGTTAACATAAGACTCTTTGAGCTTCTGTTGTTTTTCAACCATTTCTTTTTCTTCATTCTGAAACTTTGAATAAACGGCATCCAGGCAAATAGACAAAGTTGAATGGTTTCCGTTAGTCCTCGAACTATCTCTGTATCCGGCTTCATGATAGGTTCTTTTTCTGCTTTCTTCAGCAGATTCTGCATTGGCATCAGGTTCCGGTTTCGGATTTTCCTCTTTCGGATTTTCAATCGGAATTGATTTTAATTTAAATAAGTTTTTTATACTGGTGGTATCCATAGTGTTTTAGTTTTTTAATTCATATAATATTTCATTTTTGTCTTTGCCGATTTTTACGGCTTCGATGAGGTAGTCGACAATGGCTTTCACATTTTCTTCTAAAAAACCGAACATTAATACATACTTTTCCATTGCAGAATATTCGTTTGGAGACACCACGCCGTCTGCCCAGATCATCACCGTGAGATCATACAGATAATCTACTTTTTCTTCAATGGTTTTGGGAACGAGAGATTTAATATTGATTGGATTTAAAAGAATCTCGTCTAAATTTTTCGAGGAAATTCCTCTTTCTTCGGCACAGTTATACAACATTTTCAGTTCTAATGCGCTGAAATCGTCATCACAAATTGCCATTTGATAAAGCCTTAAAAAGTGAGCTTTAAGATTTTCTGTAATTTGAATGTTTTCCATGGTTGTTTTTAATCTTGTTTTGGTTTTTTAGGGTTAATAATCACATCTCGCGAAGGAGATCTTACTATTTTTGAATGCTCTGAAGCTTCTTCGGAATTTTCGTCTTCTTTCTTTTCTTCCTTTTTTTCGGCAAAAGCTATCAGAAGAAATAGAATTCCCGTTATGGTATCAATCGGGATCCATAAGCTTTTTCGATATAAGTAAATAGGAAAAACAGGATTGAATAGGATAAGTATTATGATGAATATTGTACTCCAGTTATATTCTTTATGGCTTAAAAAATTGTATATAACGATGAGCGCTCCAACGGAAACCAAAACTCTTAGAAAAGTATAATATTCAATAGGAAGCCTGAAAATACCAACAAAACAACATATCGCACAGAAGGTGAGAAATGGTTTCATTCGATTCGTTGTTTAGCTTCAAGTTGCTCATTATACCAGAATTTCTGTGTACTGAAGTCCAACGGCCAATCTCTTTGAGCTTGTCTTTTAATCGGATTATCCTCTATAGTTTCCATATAGTCATAAGCTTCAATTTGTTCATTGATCCAGAATTCTTGTGTGGAATAATCATTAGGCCAATCCTTCTTAGCTTCTTCTTTAAGTTTAGCAATAACAGCTTTTTTTTTGGGATCTGTTTTTACTTCTATTTCTTGAGGATGTGCATCCGATATTTCTTGAGGGGTTATGCTTGTATAAGACGGACTTTTACTTTTCTTATCATCCATGCTTCCAAAAGCGATGAACATAAAAAGTAAAAATAAACCTGCCGAAATTAAATGTTTAAAGTTTTTCATGTTTTTTAGTATTAAAATTTATTTTTGATGATACACACGGAAGAATAATTCCGAGTAAATAAAAGGCAATGTCGATAATATCAAAAGTTCCCGGAACGATTCTGAAAAGCTGAAGAAATTCAGATAAAACAGCAAAAAAAGGAATAATGAAAATCCAGAAAAAGGACTCTTTATTAAAGGAATATTTCCACACTTCTAATGAAATGGATATATAAGAAAATATCCAAAGTCCATCTGGAAGGTTATAAATAACCCATTCTGGAAAAGAAAAAATATTTCTAAAATTTTTTATAATTGCAATTACGGCTGAAAGATTTAGATATTCAAACCAGCGAAACATTACAAGGCTTTCTTCTCTAAAAATGATATAAATAAAACCGCCAAATATTACAGGGAAAAG
>CBFGVN010000529.1:0-2584 GCA_965651845.1 uncultured Chryseobacterium sp.
CATATTACCGATCGTTCCCCTCAGCACAAAATCAAAGCTTGAAATATTCTGCCCGAAACTCCTGAAGTACCAAGGAATTTTGTGAGTGAAATAATATGCAATGAATTTATCATTATAATATTTCCCGCCTTCCAAAGTTGCAAATCCCAGGAATGATGTAAGGTTGAAATTAAAATCTCTTCTTGGAGATGCCAATCCGTTCATGGTGAAATTTTTCCAGATCGGTGCATTTCCAAAAACCATTCCTCCGTACAGCCTGAATCCGGTGGTTCCCAGCATCGTCTTGAAATTATGGACAAAAAGGGCATCGAATCGGGTATAATTAAAATCTCCGCCGAGGATTTTATAGCTCTGCTCGTAATTGAAATACAATTCAGGATACTTCTGATCAATCAAAGATTTCCCTTGTGGAGTCATAATATTTGTCGAATTCGGGGAAAATTTTAAAGTAAATAAAGTATTAAAATTATCGAAGGCCGCTCCTCTGTCCCTGAATGAATAATCAAACATCGCTTCCTCAAAATTCCTTCGGGCTGCGAAAACCAGGGTAAGACCGTTCGTTACATCATTTAAGTAAGATAATGAGGCACTTCTGTAATGGTAATACCTGTCGTTATTGATATTATTTCCATAGTTTGCCATTCGCATTTTAAAGTTCCAGAGCCTTCTGTAAAATTCTCCGGAAGCCGTTACATCATCATTATATTCAATCCTGAAAAACGAATTTTTATCAAGTGTGGTTTTTACATCAAGGCCGATTCCATACTTCCATTTATCGTCTTTAAAACCATATGCAAAGTAATAATCAGGTGAAAAATAAGGATTGAAAGTTTCGTTAAGTTTAGCTTTTAAACCAACTCTGAAACCTTCATACAAGTTATAATTCACAATTTCATCCACCGCAAAATCTATGGCACCGACTCTTATTTGCCCGTTCAGCAAACCAGTCAGGACTCTTGCTTTGGTGTCGATATTATAAATTTTCCCGAGACTGTCGATTGTTGTGTACGTATTTCTCTCTCTATCCGTTAATGGATCTGTTCTATATTGGTCTAAGGTTTTTCCGGTAGTATTTTTTACCGAAAAAGTATATCCTTTGAAATCATTTTTATCATTTTCGATCGGAGATTTAAAATCAAAATACCTTGAAGTAAGGAAAGCATAGGTTCCGAAGCTTCTTTTATCTTTTCTTTCATGTTTTTCTTCGGGATGTTCTTTGCTTTCTTCTTCCATTGCCATATTGCTCATTTTCAGCTTTACGGTTTCATGGGCAAGGAACCATTTATTGTTAAAGAAAATCCAGGTGCTGGTGATAATTCCGTCGTTTTTATTTTTACTGAAATTTTCTATTTTTTTTATTCCGTAGGTTTCGGTGTCAATATAAATGGCACCGTTGTATTTTCTTTTTTTATCCGGTTTTTTATAATTAACTTCCCGGAAGCGGATCACAAAATTTTTTCTTCCGTCGATCTCAATGGTATCGGTAAGGAAGAATCTGTAAAGGCCTCTGTTTTCCTGTTTCAGCTGGGCGGGAAGCTTGTCTCTGTTGCTTTGTTGAAGGGCAATCATTTCATAGACCGGTTGTTTAAGGCCGGAAATCCTGTTGTCCAGAATATTAATTTTTTCACCGTATGGTTTGGAGTATAAAAACTCCTGAGCTCTTTCCCAGAGAAATAATTTGCTCTTTGAGAATATCTGCCGGGCAGAAATATTATTTAATGAATCTTTTTCTCTTTTTTTCTTAAAAATACTGCTGTTTTCAAAAAATTGATTGAAGTGGGAAATACTGTCTTCATCAATATCCAAAGAAACTTTTTCGTAAGATTTGTAAGAATAGGAATCTAATGTTTTCGGTGAATTTTCCCGGAATTGCTGATTTACTTTTTTCAGAATTTCCAATGCTCTGGGATCACTTTTGTCCTGTATGATCACAGTTTCAATAGATGTAACTTTGGATTGTGAAAAACCAAAAACAGATGTCCAGAAAAAAATAAATAATAAAACCCTTTTCATTTGAAAAAACTACGTCAAAATTAATAATATTTATTTTTTATTAAAAATGAACTTCATTGATTTTGGCATGATTTTTAATAGAGATAATCTTGAAAAAATTTTTAAAACATAAAAACATGGAAAAAAATTATTTGACCGGATTATTCGGTTTAATCTTATTGTTCTTTTCTTTGAACATGAATGCACAGTCTCAGACTATAAAATCTATGGATCAGCAAAAGGCGGTTCTTCAGCTTCAAACTCAATTGAAATCCAAACAAATCAGTCTTGAAAAAGAGAAACTAAAGAATGCACAGATTCTACAAAGAACAAATAATCTGAACAACAAATCCAATGATTCTGATGTAACCCTTAATTCTGCGACGCCTGGTTCATCAGTAGATCAGGCCAAAGATGCGGTAAGAGCTCTGAAGAGAACAGAATCTGCAAACAAAGATCTTGACAAAAGCAACAAGAAAATAGAAAGTCTTGAAAATGATATCCAAAGGATACAGACAAAACTGCAGAAAATGAATTATACAGTCGATATTACTACAAACAACTAAAAAAAAATCGCCCGAAATTTTCGGGC
>CBFGVN010000530.1:0-2583 GCA_965651845.1 uncultured Chryseobacterium sp.
GGAAGAAGATTTTAGTTTTCCTTCCTTGAATTCGTGCATTACTTTTCCTACTTTGTCCTGAGCTTTTTCTGAATATTTTGTTTTGCTCATGATAAAAAATTTTAAGATTTTAAGAGGGAAACCCCTATTTCATATACTTTGGCATGCTTCAAATATTTTGAGCGTTCTCTGGAAGTTACCGATTCAAAATGATCATTTTTAATCACGATGATCGGATCTTCTGCATTTTCTATTTCAAAGTTAGCCAGATATCTTTCATCCGGCGGAGATTGCTGTTGTCTTGCTTTTATTTTCTGCAGCTCATCCGCATATTTCCGGAATCCGGGATCTGATGAGTGGATAAATTTATACTCGTCGCCTGCATCTACAAAATAGTGAAGTTTTTTTTCTACTAATCCTGCTTCATTACAAATTTCAGGATTATCATTTCCATCCTTGAAACCTACTTCCACCAATTCTCCTCCTTTTTTCTGTGCACATTCTTCAGCATCTTTAAAACTTGAAAAACCTGTGTACACAATTTGATTATCCAAAACGTAGCGGTTCAGTTTTTGGTTAAAAGCATTCGTTTCCATAATTATTATTTGATTTGATTATGCTTTATAGTATTCAATTTTTTTGCCAAAAGGATTGTTTTACAAAGGTTTTTTTAACAATTAAATAAAGTTGAAATCTTTTTGTGTAAAATTTTCATCTTTTAATAGTTGATCTTTAAAAACTTCGTACACAACCTATTTTTAGATAAAAAGCTTACGTGCATTTTGCCATTGAATTTATTTTTTTAAATTAAATCTAAACAAGTTTATTATTATATTTGAAATCTTTTAAAATTAGAAATGAAAAAATTCTTACTAACGCTTACAATTGCTGCTGCATTTCAAAATTTATCAGCACAGGAAATTACTTTAGATAAAATATATTCCGGATATTACCGTGGAAAGGGAATTGCCGGAATCACTTCCATGAAAAACGGTGAAAATTATCTAGTTATTGAGCCTACAGGAATTGCAAAATATTCTTACAAAACTTCCAAAAAAGAAGGAAATATTGTTGACGGACAATTTGAAAGCTATGAGTTTTCTGATGATGAGTCTAAAATCCTTCTGCTAAGGGAAAGTCAGCCAATCTATAGACACTCTTTTTTAGGAAAATTTGAGGTTAAAGATTTAAAATCAGGGAAAATAACCAGCTTAAACGACGGAAAAACTGTTCAGGAGCCGAGATTTTCTCCGGATGCGACAAAAGTGGCTTTCATTTCTGAGAATAATTTATTCTATCAGGATTTAAACTCAGGAAAAATTACACAGGTTACAACTGATGGCAAAAAAAATTCAATCATCAATGGACTTGCAGATTGGGTTTATGAAGAAGAATTTGCACATGCAAGACAATATGAATGGACAAAAAATTCTGATGCAATTGTTTTTGTAAAATCAGACGAAAGCGAAGTTCCGGAAATCTATATCCCGATTTACGGGAAATCCCTGTATCCGAAGGAAATGCGTTACAAATATCCAAAAGCAGGAGAAAAAAACTCTGTAGTTTCTGCCCATTTGTATCGTCTTGACAATAGCAGAACGATGCCGTTAAATTTAAGTTCATTTAAAAACTATTACATCCCAAATATCGTACAGACTGCAAAACCTGACGAAATTGTTTTAATTACATCCGAAAGAATTCAGAACGCTTCTGATGTTTTAAAAGTAAATACAAAAACAGGAGAAGTAAAAAAATTGTTCACCGAAACGGATGAAAAATGGATCGATACGGACAGTCCAACCCTTGAATTTTTAGAGGATGATTCTTTCCTTTGGGGCTCAGAAAGAGACGGATACCGGCATTTATATTGGTACGACAAAGACGGTAAGCTGAAAAAGCAGGTAACAAAAGGCGATTGGGAAGTAACTGATTATTACGGATTTAATCCAAAATCAAAAGAAATCTATGTTCAGACGACAGAAAAAGGAAGCATCAATAAAGTGATTTCTAAGGTAAATATCGAAAACGGAAAGTCTCAGCTGATTTCAAACGGAGAAGGAAATAATTCTGCAAACTTCAGCAAAAACTACAATTATTTCATCGAAACTTCATCCACGGCTGCAAAACCTTACACATATATTTTAAAAGACGGAAATGGTAAAGTTTTAAAAGAGCTTCAAAATAATACTGACCAGCTTCAAAAATTAAAAGCTGATAATTTTTCTGAGAAAGAATTTATTACCATTCCAAACGAAGCCGGAGATCAGATGAATGCATGGATTATTAAGCCTAAAAATTTTGATAAAAACAAAAAATATCCATTATTCATGTTCCAATATTCCGGGCCGGGATCTCAGCAGGTTTCAAACTCTTGGGATAACGGAAATGCAATCTGGTTTGAAATGTTGGCACAAAAAGGCTACATTGTAGCTTGTGTTGACGGACGGGGTACAGGTTATAAAGGCGCTAAGTTCAAGAAAGCTACTTACATGAATTTAGGAAAATATGAAATTGAAGATCAGATTGCAGCAGCAAAATGGTTAGGAAATCAATCTTATATCGACAAAACAAGAATCGGAATGTTCGGATGGAGCTTCGGAGGTT
>CBFGVN010000531.1:0-2554 GCA_965651845.1 uncultured Chryseobacterium sp.
AGGTAAAAATAATTTTGAACAGGCCTTGGAAAAATTGCCTTTCAAAAATGAAGTTCAGGTAGAGTGGAAAAGCTTCCAGCTCGATCCGACTTTAGATCCGAAGGAAACCAAAAATACCATCGAATATTTTAAAGAGAAGAAAGGTTTTCCGGAAGCTCAGGCTCAGCAAATGATCAGTCAGGTACAACAAATGGGGAAGAGTGCCGGAATTGATTTTAATTTTGATAAAGCATTAATTACCAATACTTTTTCAGCCCACAAATTGCTTCATCTTGCTAAAAAATATAACAAGTCCAATGAAATGGAAGAGGCTTTGTTCATTGCTCATTTCATTGACGGAAAAAACGTTGGTGACTCACAAACACTGATTACCATTGCAAAATCTTTAGGCATTGAGAGTACTGAAGCGGAAAAAGTTTTAACTTCCGAAGAGTTTGATTATGATATAAATCAGGACATTATGGAAGCAAAAAATAATGGGGTTTCAGGTGTTCCTTTCTTTATTTTAAATGGAAAATATGCTGTGTCTGGAGCACAACCTGTGGAACTTTTTGCCAGCGCACTTCAACAAACATACGATGAAACTGTTTCACCTTTGAAGAATCTTTCAGACCATGGAGCTTCCTGTGATACAGATGGTTGTGAAATTTAATTTTTTAATAGTATGATAAAAATAAACGAAGAAAATCAATTTCCAGTGGAAGACACTCTTTTTGTTTTTGCACTGGATTCTGAAGCGGGAGAGGTTTTTAACGATAAAAATAAATTAATTACAGGCATCGGAAAAATAAATGCTGCCATGGAATTAACCAAAGAAATCCATCGCAGAAAGCCAAAACTGATTGTTAATCTCGGATCTGCCGGAAGTAAAAATTTTCATAAAGGAGAGGTTATTTGTTGTACAAAATTCATCCAGCGAGATATGGATGTGAGGGGTCTCGGATTTGGATTATATGAAACTCCGCTTTCCGAAATTCCGTCGATTTTAGAATATGGTCTTAGAAAAAACAATCTTCCGGAAGGCATCTGCGGAAGCGGCGACAGCTTTGAAATGAACCATTCGGAAACCGATTACAATGTTGTTGATATGGAAGCCTATCCTCTGGCTTTGATTGCTATGAAAGAGAATATCCCGTTTCTTTGTTTAAAATATATTTCGGATGATGCAGGAAGTGAGGCTGCGGATGACTGGACGGTTCAGGTACATTTGGCAGCAGAAGCTTTCGACAAAATTTTATTTTCATAATTTAATTACGAAATAAAACTTAAAAAAAGAAAAATATTCTTTTTATTAATCTGAATACAAATAAAATGATTTTGATAATTATTAAAAAAGCATTTATTACCGATCTGGAAACAATTCGAAGTGTAGGAAGAGAGACTTTTTACGAAACGTTCGCACAGCATAATTCTGAAGATGAAATACAAAAATACCTTGATGAAAGTTTTTCAACAGAAAAGCTGGAAAAAGAATTAAATAATTCGGATTCTCAGTTTTTTATTGCATGGGAAGAAGACCATGCTATTGGATATCTTAAAGTAAATTCCGGAAAAGCACAAACTGAATTGCAGGATGAAACCTCTGTGGAAATTGAAAGAATTTATGTAAAAAGCTCACATCACGGAAAAAATGTTGGTCAGCTTTTATATGATACAGCACTTCAAGTGGCTTATCAAAAAGGTAAAAAATACATCTGGCTAGGCGTTTGGGAAGAAAATATAAGAGCGGTTAATTTTTACAAAAAGAATGGTTTTGTAGAATTTGATAAACATATTTTCCGCCTAGGAAATGATGAACAGACCGATTTAATGATGAAAAAAGTTTTAGATTAAAATTTAAATTTCATAGATTTCAGAATCCGTAAAAACATAGAATCTTCCTTTTTTAGGGAGATTTTTTGTATCAAGTCCGGTAAATTCACTAAAAGCGGGAAGCAGCAATTGGCTTTCGCTGACCGCAAAACACGGCAGCTTAATATTTTTCACCGGTGAATTGATGACAAACCCCGGATGAATATGACCCGTAATTTGAAATTTTGGTTGATTTTTTTCAAAATCATGGATAAAAATAAAATCATCTATTTCTAATAATTTCGATTTAAAATTTAAACACAACTTTGATTCTAAAGATGCGGAAATTTTATCATGGTTCCCTTCAATTAAATAAAATTGTAAACCCGGATACTGATTTCGCCATTCGCAAAATTCATCCACATCAGAATTGTCACCGGCGTGCAGAAGATCTCCAACAACAATAAATTTTTCAGGTTGAAAATATTCTATCAAAATAGATAATCGCTCCAAATCATTCTTCATAATATGATTAGCCAAAGCAATTCCGTTTTTACGGAAATGAGCAGTTTTTCCAATATGTAGATCAGATAAAATCAGTGCTTTCTCCTTTTTCCAAAATACAGCCCGCTGATTGGTTAAAGCAAAAATTTCGTTTTGAATGTTTATATTTTTTGTTACTAATTTCATTTTAATTAAAAAAATTATGTCACCTCTGTCATTTCGACGATAGGAGAAATCTGATCTGGATTGTAGATTCTTC
>CBFGVN010000532.1:0-2546 GCA_965651845.1 uncultured Chryseobacterium sp.
CGAAAGCCAAAACGATCATAAGCCTCGAGTAAGAAATATGTTGTCTTTTTTTGCCAGAATTCCGGTTGAGCATATAGATGTTGAGATACCACATCATAATAGAAAAAGCTGCGGTAATGGCAGAATTTACAACCGCTTCTTTCCAGTTGAAAGCGTGGGAAGCAAGCTGCGGAACGGACGATAAAGCTCCTAAAAAAATGGAGCTTATCCAGATTACAGCCGGCGAAATTTTGAGTTTTTGTTGCTGCATGACAACTGTCGGTTTTTAAAGATGTTAAGTTATGTAAAATGTAGCAGATTTAATAGTGAATAGTGAATTTTGCCAGGCAAGTTAATCGTCAATTTTTTAAAGTGAAAAAAATTCACAAGTAAAACGAATTGACTATTCACCATTGACTTCTATAAAAAATCCGGAGCCGATTTTTCAACTCCGGATCATCACTTTCACTTTTTACTTTATTTATGGTCTTACTACGGGTTTATAGCTCATGAAATATTGTATTCTTTCTTCCCTGTTGGAAGGATTATTTTCAGTTCTTAATTGGTCTTTCAGCTGATAGGATATATTTCCATTTTTGTCGCTGTGTACAGTTTCTATGCTTAATAATTCGCCTGTGATCGTTCCTCCGATGTACTGCGGATTTTCATGGTATTTCCAGGTGACCAATTTAAATTCAGCATTAGCTTTTGGCTGATTATTTTTGTTGGTTAAAGATCGAAATGCTTCCTGATTCCCATACAAAGCAGACATCGTTTCCTTTTTCGGATTTAATGAATTTGAAATGAATTTTAAATCTCCGGGATCAAAAACGATTCGCTTTAAATCTTTATCCGGTTCATCGATTTTACATGCAGTGAATAAAGCACAAACGGACATCATGATGAATAATGTTTTTTTCATTATTTCTGAAGGTTTTTAATTAATCTTTCGGTATTTACTTTCATGGGAACGTCAAACAGATACCCTGTTTTTTCTCCCAGCTGTCGGTGACAGGCGATACATGATTCTTTGGCGAAGGATGCTGTTTTTCCTGTGGGGTGGAGTTCATTTCCTGAAAACTTTGCAAATCCCCAGCCTTCCGTATCGGTATATTTTTTCGAATCTTTTACCATAAACTGGGCATTCACAAACTCTCCCGGTCTGATTTCCCCATTGGGTAATTCCTGTTGTTTCCAAACCGATTTTACAACGATGCTTCCGTCCGGCCATGGATGAAAATTATCTGTTTCAACGGCTTTTACAGCAATATCATTTCCATAGATTACACGAATGGAATTGTCAAACAAAGTACTCATACTGATAACTTTCCAGTTTTTGAAATCATCGGTATATTTCACTCCGTTTGGTGAAACCGGAAATTTTGATGAGGTATTATTTTCAGGTAAATTAAGATTTTGATGAATGTTTTTTTCTTTCTGTTTTGCGGTGTCAACTCCTGATAATGATAAAGTATATTTCTTAATGATGTCAATATCCTTTTGAGTGACCTTCGCTGATGAATGCAGAATAGTGTATTCATGAAGAGGCATTTTTCCGCTTTGAATCATATTTAAAATGGCATACATTTTCCCCTGATGTTCCCCCGCCGAATAATTCCATTCTGAGAAATTAAGGACTTGTCTGGCTCTTTTTACATCTTTATTCACCGCCCATGAGATCGGTGCAATCTTGTCGTACCAGCTAAGGTTTTGCTGATTAGAATGACAATTAAAACATGAGTTTTCCAAAATAGAAATGACTTCACGGGGTGCTTCGATTTGTTTGGTGACAGATTTTCCTTCCAAAGGCTGATTGAAAAACTGCAACCCTCCAAAGATTCCCAAAACTGCCAAAAATACAATAGCAATAGGATTTCTTTTCTTCTTTACTGTTTCCATAAAATTGTTGGTTTATTTTTTTGATGAACCAAAAGTAGCCTGTAAAAAAGGCTTTTGAAACGAAAAAAGAGGTGAAGCGGACAAATGGAAAGGTGAATAAGGATTTTGAAGGATTAAAGGAAGCTGGAAGTTTATATACGTCTAATGACTTTTGTCTTCCAGCTTCCATCTCCTGGCTACAGCACCATTCCGCCGTCAATAATGATTTCAGTTCCGGTCATAAAGCTTGCTACATTATTATCAGATAAATACACGACAGCCTTTGCGACATCTTCCGCCGTTCCCATTTTCTTTAAAGGAATTGAGCTAATCAACCAATCATCAAGTCCTTCCAGCGTTTTTTCATCCAATCCGGCTTTGGTCATGATTTCTGTTTTCGTAGGACCCGGACTTACGATATTCACCCGGATTTTTCTTGGGGCTAATTCTGCTGCAGCTGTTCTTGCAATTGAATTTAAAGCCGCTTTACTTGCCTGATAAACAGAGCTGTTGGCTCGATGCATTGTTGCAACAATTGATGATAAGAAAACAACGGAAGCTCCTTCTTTTAATAAAGGGATGAATTTATTTAAAGTAAAATAAGCACCTCTGAAATTAATATTCATCACATTATCAAAATTTTCGGGACTCATATTTTCTATTGAGCCTAATGTTCCTGTAATTCCGGC
>CBFGVN010000533.1:0-2528 GCA_965651845.1 uncultured Chryseobacterium sp.
AATATTAATACCGGTTCGTACTATTCGAAATTATTGTATAATTATTTTCAGAAGAAATAAATATGGAAGTTAGAATTTAGAGGTTAGAAATTAGTTTATTGAAACTTTGAATTTGAACTTTAAACTTTGAATCATTAATTGAAATTGAAAAAACTATTATTTATATTTTGTTTTTTAATCTGTGCGAATGCCTTTTCACAGATACTTTCTTCCAGTGTTGAGAAGAAAACCATTGCTTTGGGAGAAGTGAACCATATTGTGATTACGATTAATAATCTGAAGAACGAAAAGGTTTCTGCAGCTCCCGAAAATGAATTACTGCCTTTTCATTTTGAAGAGGTGAAAGACAGTATTTCTCAAAATCCGGATATCTATTACAGAAGAGTCGAGTTTGCTGTTTTTGAAGAAGGGAAATTCACGATTCCTGAACTTGAATTTAAAGTTGGAGGAAGGGTTTTAAAAACAATTCCTTATGAAATTGATGTGATCAATACGGCTCAGAAAACAGACCAGATCACAGATATCATGAATAATAAAGGGGTAAAGCTAGAAGCTACAGATTACTGGGAGCTGTATAAGTTTTATATTTTGGCAGCGATTGCAGTAATTGCATTGATTATTGCCATTGTAATGTTTGTAAAATACGGAAGGAAGCCCAAAGATTCGCCGGTGGTCGCCACCAATCAGACTTTGAAAGAATTAGACTCTCTTAAAAAGAAAAAATACGTGGAAAGTGGTAATTACCGTTCATTTTATGTTGAATTAATTGATATTTCCCGAAAATTTATAGCCAAACAATATCGTTTGCCGGCCGATGTTTTATTAACGGATGATTTGATTGATTTAATGAAGAAAAACAATACCATTTCCCAGGAAAACGAAAAAGTAGTGGAAGATGTATTTGTAAGGGGAGATCTGGTAAAATTTGCAAAAACTTTTCCCGATCAGCAGACAATGGAAAAAGATTTTGCAGACATCAGGGAGTTTGTGAAAAGGTCATCAAAAGATTTGGAATTCGAAAACTTAAGAAAGGATGTTTGATTTTGAGTTTTATAGTCCGTGGTTTTTGCTGCTGTTTGCTTTGTTTATTCCTCTTTTATTCAGGGATGCGAGCCGACAGAAAAAGAAAGGAATCAAAGTTCCCACGGTTAAAAATATGGGTGACAGCGCTGGAATTCAGGCTGTGATGTTTTTACTGAAAATTTCAAAATATATTATTCTTTCAGCTCTGATTATTGCCATGGCAAGACCGAGAACTTTCACCGTTTCTCAGGACCGGGATGATACAAAAGGAATTGATATTATGCTTTCTGTTGATGTTTCGTTGAGTATGCTCGCGAAAGATCTTACGCCGGATCGTTTGACGGCACTGAAAGATATTGCCATAAAATTCGTAGAAAAAAGGCCCAATGATAGGATAGGGCTGGTTACCTATTCGGGAGAGGCTTTTACAAAAGTTCCTGTAACGTCCGATCATCAGGTGGTTATAGATGAACTACAAAATTTAAATCCACTTGAATTACAGCCGGGAACAGCGATCGGTGAAGGGCTTGCTGTTGCGGTAAATCACCTTAAAAACAGTAAGGCGAAAAGTAAAATCATCATTTTGATGACGGATGGAGTTAATACGATAGAAAATGCGATGCCTCCTGCGATTGCTGCAGAACTGGCAAAAAATAATAATATTAAGGTATATTCCATCGGTATAGGAACCAACGGATATGCTTTGATGCCCACTCAGACAGATATTTTCGGAGATCTCGTTTTTACAGAAGCAGAAGTGAAAATTGATGAGCCTGTTTTGAAAGAAGTTGCCCAAATGACAGGCGGGCAATATTTCAGAGCTACATCAAACAGCAGTCTGGAAGAAGTTTATGATGAAATCAACCAGATGTAAAGGTTTCCAAATTGTATAATTATCAGGAATATTTCAAAATTTTCCTTTGGATCGCTTTAGGAATGCTGTTCCTGGATGCTTTATTGAGATGGGTTTTTTATAAAATTTTAAGCTGATGGATTGGTACTTAGGAAATTATTGGTATTTATTATTGCTGTTGCTTTTGCCGCTGTTAGCTTTCTTTTTGGTTCGTTATTTAAAATGGAAAAAGAAGAAAAGAGAAATTTTTGCAGACAGTCAGTTTCATGAGCATTTATTTGAAAAAAAATCCGGCTTCACGAAATTTTTTCCGGCTTTGTATTTAATAGCAACATTATTTTTAATTTTTTCAATTATTGATTTATTGAATGGTTCGGAAGAAATTAAGTCTAATCAAAAGCTTAATAATGTAATTTTTTTGCTTGATGTCTCCAATTCTATGAATGCGGAAGATATTAACCCAAGCCGTCTTTCGGAAGCGAAAAGCCTGATGATCCAGACGATGCAGAAGATGAAAAGTGATAAAGTGGGAATTGTAATTTTTGCAGGACAGGCAGCTTCCATCATGCCCTTAACTACTGATTACAACTCTGCGGAAACGTACATTAGCGGTATTGAAACCAATTCGATGCAGATTCAGGGAACCGATTTT
>CBFGVN010000534.1:0-2525 GCA_965651845.1 uncultured Chryseobacterium sp.
AAACTCTTGCCTTACAATACGGAAAAGCAGCCCATTTATTTGCTTCAGAAGAACGGTGAAAAAATAAGGCTGGAGGATTCACAAGACCAGCTTTTATCAGGATTAATGGTGAATAAGACCACGAGATTTATTTTAACCTTTCCGAGAGATATTTCACACACAATTTCTTAAAGTATATTAAAATTCACAATCCGAAAACCAAAAAATGTTTGCGAATTATAGAAATTCTTATCTTTGCAGAATATGGAATTTACAGCTTCGCAAATTGCAAGTTTTATTGACGGAAAAATAATAGGTGACGAAGAGGCACTTATTACTGGTGTTTCGCCTATTGAGAGCGGGGAAACAGGACATCTTTCTTTTATAGCACAAGATCGGTTTTCTCATTATCTGGAAACCTCAAAATGTTCCGTTATCATCGTTTCGGAAAAGCTTTTAGCTAAAGATAATTACAATCCTACTATAATTGCGGTAAAAGATGCCTATCTTTCGTTCCAGGTTTTAATGAATCTGTACCAGGAAATGCAGGGCAGAAAAGAAGGGGTCGAAGACGGTTCTTCTATTCATGAGACTGCAGTGATCGGTGATAAAGTATATATCGGGGCATTCACCTATGTGTCTGAAAAGGCTAAAATCGGTGAAGGAACGCAGATCTATCCGCAGGTTTACATCGGAAAAGGGGTGAAGGTTGGTAAAAACTGTAAGATTGACAGCGGAGCAAGAATCTATGATTATTGTATTATTGGTGACAATTGTGTGATTCATTCCAATACAGTTGTGGGTGGAGACGGATTTGGTTTTCAGCCGACTGCAGATGGATTTAAAAAAATTCCTCAATTAGGAAATGTGATCATCGAGGATGATGTGGAAATTGGTTCCAACTGCAGTATAGACAGAGCTACTATCGGTTCTACGGTCATCGGAAAAGGAACTAAAATTGATAATCTGATCCAGATTGCACACAATGTGAAAATCGGGCAGAATAATGTAATTGCAGCTCAGGCCGGAATTGCGGGCTCCACAACCATCGGGGACTGGAACCAGATCGGAGGCCAGGTAGGTGTTGTAGGTCACATCAAAATTGGAAATCAGGTAAGAATTCAGGCCCAGAGCGGGGTGAATTCAAGCGTTAATGATAAAGAGACATTGTACGGTTCACCGGCAATCAGCTACAATGACTACCTTAGAAACTATGTTCATTTCAGAAATTTCACTGAAATTGTTAATAGAATAAATAATCTTGAGAATAACTCAAAAGATAAAACTAATGAGTGATATGCAAAAAACACTTCAGCAAGAAGTGACACTTTCCGGAATCGGACTTCACACAGGTAAAGAAGTAAAACTAACCATCAAACCTGCTAAAGAAAATACAGGTTTTGTTTTCGTAAGAACAGATTTAGAGGGGCATCCTCAGGTCGAAGCTGATGTTAATTATGTTGTAGCAACAGAAAGAGGAACGACATTAGAAAAATTAGGCGTAAAAATCACGACTTGTGAGCACCTTTTGGCCGCCTTGGTAGGATGTGATGTAGACAACGCCATGCTTGAAATGGACGCTTCCGAGCCTCCGATTTTAGACGGATCTTCAAAATACTTTGTTGAAGCAATCGAAAGTGTAGGAGTGGTGGAACAGGGTATTGCCAGAGAATATCTGGTTGTAAAAGAAGTTCTTACCTACAACGACCCTGCTACAGGATCAGAAATTACAATTATTCCTTCAGATACATACGAAATTACAACAATGGTAGATTTCGGGACCAAAGTTTTGGGTACTCAGAATGCTACTCTTAAAAATATTTCAGAGTTTAAAGAAGAAATTTCATCTGCAAGAACATTCAGCTTCCTGCACGAATTGGAAATGCTTTTAGATCACGGTTTGATCAAAGGCGGAGATATTTCCAATGCTATTGTTTATGTAGATAAGGATCTTACGCCTGATACTACAGAAAAACTGAAGAAAGCTTTTGGGAAAGACAATGTGTCTATCAGACCCAACGGAATTCTGGATAACTTGAACTTAAACTACCCTAACGAAGCTGCGAGACACAAATTATTGGATGTAATTGGTGATTTGGCTTTGGCAGGAGTGAAAATAAAAGGTAAGGTAATTGCCAACAAACCAGGGCATTATGTAAATACTCAGTTTGCAAAAAAACTGAACCGTCAGTGGAAATTGCAGAAAAAGAAAAACGTTCCCGATTTTGATTTAACCAAAGAACCGGTTTTTGACATCAACGGAATTATGAAGCTGATGCCTCACAGACCGCCGTTTTTGTTAATTGATAAAATCCTTGAACTTTCAGATTCTCATGTTGTAGGGCTTAAAAATGTTACCATGAACGAACCTTTCTTCGTTGGACATTTCCCGAAAGAGCCTGTAATGCCGGGAGTTTTACAAGTGGAAGCATTGGCACAGACAGGAGGAATTCTTGTACTGGCGAGTGTTCCGGATCCTGAAAATTACTCTACTTATTTCATTAAAATTGATAAAGTAAAATTCAAGAGAAAGGTAGTTCCCGGAG
>CBFGVN010000535.1:0-2519 GCA_965651845.1 uncultured Chryseobacterium sp.
TTAATAAATTTATTTTCATATTATTTTTATTTGTGGTAAATCAAATATAAAATAATTATTTTAATAGACAATCAATCTTCTGCAAATTTCTCCCTAAATAATGAATTATATAATGCTTCAATTCAGGATTAACTGCATATAACAAGCTTTAATTATAACTATTTCATTAATCTCTTTGGTAATTTTTTTGAATGTCATACTTAAACAATAATAAGATAAATTAAAAAAAAATTGTTATAATTAATCTTTATTTTGTGATATATTTAATTTATGCTAAGATAATTCTTTTTTAAAACTATTTTATCTTACCGGATACCATACAGATACCATGTTATTTATCTCTAAGCATAGGAAATTTAATCACAAAAGAATAAAACGTACCTCAGCGATCGACTATTTTCATTCAAAATTCAAAACAATAATCTTACATTTTGCAGAGATTTTTGCAATATTTATTGCATTATACCTGGAAATTACAAAAGAACGCGCAGCAGTAGTATCTGTAAACAGAAGCAGATTGAGATAATCTTTTTAAGAGTCTTATTGAACATTTTAAAGTTATATTTACAAAACAACATAATTAAAAAATGCAGATCTCTATAAACCTGCATTTAAATCTTTAAATTTCTGGAAAGCACCTCAGTAATAATCCATCAAAAGTTAATTATTGAGTGTACTAAGTGCCCAATCTTCAAAAAGAACTGTACCAGAACTGAATTGGCCAGCGGGGACAAGCAATGAAGCAGGAACAACAAAATGCATATATTTACTTTCATCGTCTGAAATCACCTTTTTAGCCTGACCGGTTATCTCAATATATTTATTTACAAAATCTTCCATTTTACCACGCTGTGGCCCGGCAATTTCGACGGTATCATTTTTAGGCTGTTCCAATGAAAATTGCACGATAAATTCAGCAACATCTTCCAGCGCAATCGGTTGATAGTCAATTGTAGAGACAAACACATTATCCCCTTCTCCCTGCACTTGTATGATGGTTTCTATATGTTCGTGAAACTGTGTTGAGCGAATTATGGTATAAGGAATCCCGGAATTCTTAATCATATCTTCCTGAAGCTTTTTTGCCCTCAAATAGCCGATTTCCAATGCATCGTCTGTTCCTACAATGGATAAAATGATGTGATGTTTGACACCAGTGGATAATTCTGCTTTGACTAGATTTTTTCCTGCAGTTTCAAAGAATTGGAGCGCATTTTCTTCTTCTGGGGAAGATGAGTTGGACAAATCAATTACTATTTCTGTGCCGTATAATGCTTCCTTGAATCCTTTACCGGTAAGTATATTTACACCTTGAGATGGGGAACCAATGATTACTTCATGACCAAGTTTCTCCATTTTTTTTGTTACAAGCCTTCCCGTAAGACCTGTACCTCCTATTACTAAGACTTTCATATCTGATTAATTTAATTGTTAGCTGATTAAAATAAGCTCTGTACGTGCCGCCAAATGGGTTTTCAAACCAGTTTTGCAATACAAAATTGATCAATTTACACATACCATACTACTCACAAAAAAAGGTAAAAGGTGGACAAAAAGGGGAACAGCAGCGATTATTAATAACTTGGTACTAACCTGTTTTGGGAGAATATGTTTTTCGATATTCACTAGGTGAACATCCTGTCTTTTTGGTGAAAAATATGATAAAGTATTTGATATCCTGATATCCGAGCTCGTAGGAAATTTCTTTGATGCTTGTTTCTGAATAATAGAGCAATCTTTGCGCTTCGCTCAATATTTCCTTATGGATAAGTTCAGATGCGGATAATCCGGTAACTTTTTTCACTGTATCATTAAGGTGAGCCACAGTGATATGCAGTTTTTCTGCGTAAGCCGAAGGGCGTTTTAAAGTCCGGAAATGTGATTTTATGAGATTCCTGAATTCTTTCGTGATACTGATAGCACGCAGGCTTAGACCTTCAGAGGTAATTAATGATTGACGATCGTAGCATAATATTGCCTGTTCTACTAGAGCTGACAGCAATGGTTCCTCAACTTGCTTGTAAACACCATTGTTCAGGTCTTCTAATTTTATCATTGAATCCAAGATCGTACTAAACCATTTATGCTCACTACTGGAGAGCGTAATTAGCATGGTTTCATCCAATGATCTCTCTAAACTTGTCTGCGCGGATCCGGTGATATGATGGCTCTCAAAGGAAAGGTAATAGCCGGTTGCTCCCAAAGTGTTAAGAACCTGATGAACCTGTCCGGGAGCAGAGATAAAAAATGTTCCTGGCGACATGGCTAAATGCTTACAATCAAATAGAACTTCCAAAGTACCGGTTTCAATTAGCATGCAGGTATAATGGTCATGCCTGTGGGGATCAAGTGCCTTTATCATACCGGGTGTGGATCCGTCCCAAATCCCGACAGCAATCCCACTGCTGTAATCCATTTTATTTAATGTAATAGTATCGTTTTTAGACATAGCAATTTCTTTGCACCTCTAAATTAGTGTTTCCTAAGTTAATGCAACCCAGACAATCTTCATTTAAAAT
>CBFGVN010000536.1:0-2506 GCA_965651845.1 uncultured Chryseobacterium sp.
TCCGGATTAGGCGTACCTATCCCTATTTGAGCATATGAATGATTAAAAAAAGATAATAATAAGATTGTGAATAGGATTTGAAGTTTTGATTTTTTTTGCATCCCTAAATTATTAATTAATTATTAGTTTATGAATGCAAATATAAGAATTTTTAATAAAACACCTATTTTTTTGAATAATTTTCAATTTAACACTCAATAGTGAATAAACGGCTATTTAATCACCATTTAATGAATGGTACCATAGAATTTATTCTATTCAAAAACGTGAATAAAAGCACTCTTGAGGCACTTTTTAATTCTTAACTAAGTGTATTAATATTACATTATTATTAAAAAACATCACTTAAAATTGAATAAAACACAATTTATCACCCTCTGATGAAACAATTTTCGACATGATCATTGACCATTCCGGTCGCTTGCATGTGCGCATAAACGACAGTTGAACCCATAAACTTGAACCCTCTTTTTTTCAAATCTTTTGCTAAAGAATCTGATATTTCGGTAGTTGCAGGAATATCTTTTAATGTTTTCGGGCTATTATCAACAGGCTTTCCTCCTACAAAATCCCAGATATATTTTGAAAAGTTTCCGAATTCTTTCTGCACTTCCATAAATTTTTTTGCATTATTTACTGTTGCTAAAATTTTCAGCCTGTTTCTGATAATTCCGGGATTCTGCATAAGTTCTTCAATCTTTTCATCAGAATATTCTGCAATTTTTTTATAATTAAAATGATCAAAAGCTTTCCTGAAATTTTCTCTCTTACTGAGAATTGTGTACCAGCTCAACCCTGCCTGGAAGCTTTCAAGAATGAGAAATTCAAAAATAGTATTGTCATCGTATACAGGTTTTCCCCACTCTTCATCATGATATTTTTTGTAGAGATCGTCTTTTTCGGACCAGCCGCAGCGTATTTTTTCCATGATTTTGGTTT
Source organism: uncultured Chryseobacterium sp. (assembly GCA_965651845.1). Lineage (GTDB taxonomy): Bacteria > Bacteroidota > Bacteroidia > Flavobacteriales > Weeksellaceae > Chryseobacterium. Next base: position 940 of record CBFGVN010000536.1, read on the forward strand.
TAATTTAATTTTAAATCAGCTGGATCTTGGCCAGTGTCATCCTGAGAGCAAAACAGCCGAAGTATTTACCTAAACTAATAATAAAGTTAATAATTAAATATATCAAAGTTAAAAATAAACTGATTTAGAAAACAATAACAAAAGTTTATGAAAAGTTTAACACCTCCCGAAATTTTTAGGAATGGTTCTTGTTTATTGAATATCAACACACAAAATATTAATGTTATGAATAATTCAGAATACAGCAAAGCGGAAAATGCAGTAAACAAAACAGAAAACTCTTTACAAAACGCTGCAGATAAAGCAAAATGGAAAGTTGAAGATTTGGCAGACAGAGCCAGAGATTACATCAACGAAAAAAGAGCAAATGATGAGGAAGCACAACAGGAAGACTGGTTCGACAGGGTAAAAGCTAATGCATCTGAAACATGGGAAAACATTAAAGATAAGGCCAACGATGCCTGGGAAAAAACCAAAGATGCAGCAGAAGATGTAAAAGCGGAATGGAACAAGAAAACGAATTAAAATTTCAGTCATATAAATATTTTCAAGAAAAACGGAGTCTTTTTATATAAGGCTCCGTTTTTTATTATGTGGTAAACACAAATTATTGTTACATTTGTATATTAATAAACATTAAAAAATTATGTCATAAGGTTTACTTAAAGCCAAAAAGGGAATTATATTTGGAGCCCTTAATGAACAATCAATCGCATGGAAAGTTGCAGAAAGATGTCATGAAGAAGGTGCCGAATTTATCTTGTCTAATGCTCCTATCGCAATGAGAATGGGAGAACTGAATGCTTTGGCAGAAAAAACTGGTTCCGAAATAGTAGGTGCAGATGCTACTTCAATAGAAGATCTTGAAAAACTTTTTGACGCTGCTGTTGCAAAATTTGGGAAAATCGATTTCATCCTTCACTCTATCGGAATGTCCGTAAACGTGAGAAAAGGAAAACACTATACTGAAATGAACTACGACTGGTTGGAAAAAGGCTGGGATGTTTCCTCTGTTTCTTTCCACAAAGTGATGCGTGTGGCTTGGGAGAAAGACTGTATGAATGAATGGGGAAGTATTTTGGCGCTTACTTATATCGCGGCTCAAAGAACATTCCCGGATTACAATGATATGTCTGACAATAAAGCTTATCTTGAAAGTATTGCAAGAACATTCGGAAACTATTGGGGAGAAAGAAAAGTACGTGTGAACACAGTTTCGCAATCTCCTACTCCAACTACTGCAGGAAGCGGTGTGAAAGGTTTCGGAGGGTTCCTGGGATATGCAGAAGATATGTCTCCGCTAGGAAATGCGACTGCTCTTGACTGCGCGAACTATTGCGTAACTCTTTTCTCAGACCTTACAAGAAAGGTAACCATGCAGAATCTTTTCCACGATGGAGGTTTCAGCAGTACAGGTGTTACTCAGAAGGTGATCAGTAAATATGACACTGAATAATACATTATTCTTACAAAAATAATATATAGGCCGGAGCAGTTTTCTGTTCCGGTTTTTGTTGGCTTAAAAATAAATCGGCGGCATCGAAGATGCCGCCGATTCTTAAAAAAT
>CBFGVN010000537.1:0-2504 GCA_965651845.1 uncultured Chryseobacterium sp.
TAGAAAGCTTTTTGATCCTAAAAATCCTAGGGTTTTACAATATTTCAGAGTGAGGGATCCTTATTATCTGAAATGGTCGATTGAAAAAATTTCAGAATGGAAATTCGAAGAAACTCCGGAAGTGATTCAGATTTTAGGAGACAGAGATATTGTTTTTCCTATTAAGAACTCAAAACCCGATTATATCATCAAAGGGGGTACTCATCTTTTTCCTGCTACAAAATATAAAGAAGTGTCTAAAATTTTAGAGGGTATTCTAGAATAAATTATATTAATATTAATTTTTATAAAATTTATAGGGGTATTTAAAAAAAAATATATGTTTTTATAAAATTTATGTTTAATTTTGAAAGGGTTAAATATAAATTGTATGACTGTAGGGTTAAAATGGATCGTTTCATTTTCCATCATAACATTGGTTGCCATTGGCGGATTATTCTGGAGTCCTATTGTGGATTTTCCGAATACGGGAGAATTTTTGTCCGAAGATAAGATTGTAGGAGCAGATGTTGCCTGGATTTTGGCAGCCGCAGGATTAGTACTCCTTATGACTCCCGGATTATCATTTTTCTATGGCGGAATGGTCGGAAAGAAAAATGTGATCTCTACCATGCTGCAAAGTTTTATTGCTTTGGGGGTCATTTCAATTTTATGGGTGGTTGTCGGCTTTTCCCTGTCTTTTGGAGATTCGCTTGGGTTTACCATCAATGGGGAACATTACGGGATTATCGGTAATCCGTTAAGTTATCCTTTTTTCAGCAGAGTAGGAGTTTTACCTCATAAAGCAATGGCTTCTACGATTCCTTTTATTCTTTTTGCGTTATTTCAGATGAAATTTGCCGTCATTACGCCGGCTTTAATCACGGGATCATTTGCGGAAAGGGTACGTTTCATATCTTATCTTCTGTTTATGGTGCTTTTCAGCATTTTCATTTATACGCCGCTTTGTCATATGGTTTGGCATCCGGATGGCCTTTTAAATAAATATTTTGGAGTTAAAGACTTTGCAGGCGGAACCGTGGTACACATGAGTGCAGGTTTTGCAGCATTGGCAGGGGCAATCGTTTTGGGAAACAGGAAAAATCCGCATCATGAGCCTTCCAATATTTCTTACGTAATCCTCGGAACGGGAATGCTTTGGTTTGGCTGGTTCGGTTTTAATGCGGGTTCTGCGTTAAGCGCCAATGCCACTGCGGCTACAGCTTTCGGAACTACTACCATTGCATCGGCATCTGCGATGATGACCTGGATATTTTTCGACAGAATCAATAAGAGGAAGGTTTCGGCTCTAGGAGCTTGTATCGGTGCGGTTGTAGGGTTGGTAGCGATCACTCCGGGCTGCGGTTTCGTTTCAGTCTCCGAGAGTCTTTTTATCGGATTTATTTCGGCTATTGTCTCTAATCTGATGGTGAATTGGAAAGCTTTAAAGAAAATTGATGATACATTAGATGTTTTTGCATGTCATGGAGTGGGCGGAATCATGGGAATGATCCTAACTGCAATTTTTGCTCACGGAGAAAATGCAAGTCTTCTTCACGGCGGCTTTGAAGTGTTTGCACATCATATGATGGCATTGGTGCTGGTTTCTTTATTTACTTTTTTCGGATCGCTGATTTTATATAAAGTAACAAATAATATCATAACATTAAGGGTTTCTGAAGAATCGGAGAATTTAGGACTGGATATTTCTCAGCATGAAGAAAGCTTATGCTAAAAAGTGAATTGTGAATTGTCAATTCGCTTTGCTGTCAATTTTTAAAATTCACTTGCGAAGCAAAATTCACTATTGACTCTTCACCTCAACAATATTTTATGTTCATATAGTTTTAATTTTGAAGCCAAAGGTGGATTTTCATCTTTGGCTTTTGTGTGTCAATTTATCGTGTATCTTTGTGTTAAGGAAAAATGATGAATTTTCATTATGGAATCAATATCGGTTTTTGAGATTATTAAAGTAGGAATAGGTCCGTCAAGTTCACATACAATGGGACCATGGAATGCAGCTTCTGCATTTATCAGAATTATAAAAAGGGAAAGGTCAATAGATGAGGTGAAGGAGGTTTTCCTGGAATTTTTCGGTTCTTTGGCTAAAACGGGAATCGGGCACGGAACGGATATTGCCGGAATGTTGGGATTGAGTGGTGAAGATTTTAAGACCATCGATACTACAAAAATTGATGATAAAATTGAGAACATAAAAACAACCCAGACCCTTAATCTGGGAGGGGAAAAAGAAATTCCTTTTATCTACGGTCATCATTTGGTTTTAAATATGCAGAAATCCCTGGACTTTCATCCGAACGGAATGATCTTTAAGGCGATTTTCGAAGATGGGACCGAGCTTGTGCAGGATTTTTATTCTGTAGGAGGCGGGTTTATTATGAGCCAGGAAAAAAAATCTATCCAAAAGCATTGTGTTCGTACCTTATATCCTTGTCATCGCTCTTCTGATATTGTGAAATATTGTGAGAAATTAGGGCTTAATAGGATTTCGGATTTAATTT
>CBFGVN010000538.1:0-2496 GCA_965651845.1 uncultured Chryseobacterium sp.
TCTTACAAACTTCAACCCGGTTTCCGTTAATTTCTCTCTTTGTATTTTTAGATACTCTAATCCTTTTGCGACATCATCGCTTAAAACAATCTTTCCTTTTCCGAATGTGGCAAATTTTACATTTTCGTCTTGATTTTGAAACGAAATTTTGTTCCACAACGATTTTAATTCATTTCTTCTTTTTTCTACTTCAAAATATCCCGGAATATCTTTCGGCTCGTTTTGAAAAACAATAGAAGCGCCGTTTTCAGCTAATTTTAAAATATGTTCTAATGTAGTTTCCGGTAAATATTTTAATTCAGGAATAATTAAAACCTGATAAGAAGATCCCTTCTCCGTCGTCTGAATTCTTTGATTTTGAAATGTTGACGCGCCAATCATTTTATCAGAAATCATATCCAGGGAATATCCCATTTTACTCAATTTCGTCAGATCTTGATAAAAAGGCGTTGGTTGCAGCCATTTTTCTACATTATGAACTTTAAAAGCAATATCTTTCCCTTTCGGACTCGCCCATTGGTCGTAAATTGGCCAGTACATCAAAACTTCGTTATCAGATTTTCCGCTCTGCAAAACACTTTGGGTACGCTCAATATAAGAATTAAGGCCTTTCAAGTGCGGCCAGAGACTGTTTTCCGGAACAAAATTCACTGAAGCATAAAACAGCCATCCCGGAAAGGGGACATCCGAAGGCGTATAAGTTGTACCATGATAAAATACATGATTGATACCCGATAAAAAAACCTGCTCCACTTCCGGTTTTGCCTGTGACCAGGAGGTTTTAAAATGTTCCGTCAGCCAAGTGAAAGTTTCGTTGGATATCAATGGTTTTCCGGTAACATTTGCAGCCGAAGATGCAAATTTCAGCATATTAATATCTGGAATATCGGATTTTTGAACATCTGCACTATCCCTTCTCAATCCCGGAATATCAAAAACCGTGCTTCCGAAAGTTTCAGATTCAGGAATGTCGACTGCAGCATACAAATCAAGCAAGTTTCCCGGCGAACCGTGTGCCTGATTGGTATTTTTTGAGTTTTTGGAATGTGCCCAATTAGTAAAATTATCGGCAAAATTATTTAAAATTAATTCATTCAAAGTTTCCCGATAATCAGATTTTATTCTTGATGTAATTTCATTATCTTCATCACTTATCAGGTATTTGATATATGGACTTAGATCGTACTCTCTCCTTTTTTTAAATTCATTTATAAAATCAGGTGTCCAGTCGGCGTTATAAACTTCATAACTGTCATTAAAAAAAGAACGAACCCCATAGTTTGAATTTCCAAAAGCCTGATCGAAAGTTTTCAAATAATCTTTTGTAGCATCAGGTGAAAAATGGTCTAAGGTATATCCTTCTCCACCCGGAGCGGCACGTTTTACTTTTTGAAGCGTTTTCCCAGTAAAAATGGCATAAATTGTCCATTTTCCGGAACCCGGTTTCCAGTTGAGAGAACCGTCATTTGTTAATTTATCGGTTAAAACAACGGCTTCATTTTTTTCGTTGTAAGCCGTTACGATGTCTAATTTTATTGTTTTTAAAACTTTTTGTTTTTCGTCTTTTAAAACAATTTTTTCTGAAAATTTTTCACCAGGTAAAATTGTATACATCTGAACAACCATTTTTGTGGCAGCATCCTGCTCACTCACCTGTGGCCCGCCGATCGGCCATCCTGTTCCTACCGACATATCAACGCCCATATTCAGGCCTTTGGCTTTGTTGGTCGTAAATTGAAGCATTTTCATCCATTCCGGAGAAAGATAATTGATGTATTGTTTTTCAAATCCTTTTGCCCCGTAAATAGGAACGATTTCAACGCCTCCAAAGCCAGCTTTATGAAGTGTTGTCAACTGCTTATCCAATCCTTTTTCATCCACTGCATTTCCCATCCACCACCAGCGTGTCCATGGTTGGGCGGTGTTTGTGATTTGTGGCCATGGGTTTTGTGCGGAAAAATTTCCGAACGTAAAAAACATTAAACCAATACTAACTATGCTTTTAATTTTCATTTTTGATTGATTTTTAAAACGAATTATATTCGATTTTATATTTCATGGGGTTTTGCCCAATGCTATTCATATTAAACCGGGTTACACCCGGGGCTATTTATATTGAACCACTTCGTGGTTCCCCTGTTCAACCACATTTTTTTCAATTTCCATCAGGCTTTAAAGATTCCATAAAAATACTTTCAGGCCAATGAAACTTCTCGACAGCATCAGGTTTATTTAAATCAAAACTTTTATAATTTTTAGAAACAAATTTACTCAAAGGCAACTTTTGGTCGACAATACTTTTTACCACACATTTTGCTAGTTCATAAGCTCCATATGCATTAAAATGAGTGTCATCCGCTAAAGCTTCCGGTTGATTAGGATAAGAATTTGCAGGATAATAGACAAACGCTTTTTTAGAATTTTCCGGTCCCATTGCTTCGAACAAAATTTTACTCATTGCATTTAAATCTATCAAAAATATATTTTCTTCCTTTT
>CBFGVN010000539.1:0-2488 GCA_965651845.1 uncultured Chryseobacterium sp.
CATCAAAGGGCGAATTGTTGAAAATATTTCCTTTTCCTTTTACTGTATTTAAAAGCTTTTCGGGATTAATGATTTTTGTAGTAAAACCTAAAAGTCTTCCCAATAAACTTCCTTCATACATAGATTTTCCTAGCATAATGAGAAGAAGATCATAATTTCCTTTGTTGGTAATATTGGTAAGGTCGCTTTCAACATCCGTTGATGCTTTGAAAAGGGTAGTGACTTCAAGTTTCAGATCATGGGAAGTTTCAATTACATCTTTAAACTGTTCTTTCTCATAATTATCTATATCAAAGGCATGAAGCTCATCTACCGGCGCGATGTTCATGGCTGTTACGCTTTTATTGCCGTTCATTTTGTGAGTGAAATTATCGGCAAGCTTCAATAATGTACTTCCGGATTCGGCTGTTTCGAACGATAAAAGAACTCTGTATTTGGCATCATGATCTCGCTGTTCGTCTTCATCTTCAATCATAGATTTTTTACCCTTAAATAAATAATTGATCAGATCTAAGCAAGGCCCCGTCATGAATGTTGTAAATAAGGCCATGATGACGAGCATTGCAAACAATTCCGGCCCCAAAACTCCCAGATCATAACCGATATTAAGAACGATAAGCTCTGTAAGCCCTCTGGTGTTCATTAAAGCACCTATTGTAAGACTGTCTTTCCAGCTTATTTTCAGGAATTTTGCCGTGAGAGTGCTTCCTACAAACTTTCCAATTACGGCAGTTAGAATAATAAATCCTCCGATTTTCCAAAGATGCGGATCATTCAATAGCCCGATTTGGGTTCTTAACCCCGTAAATACAAAGAAAAGCGGGAGTAATAAAACCAATGCAACATCTTCTACTTTTTCAATGAAAAGATTTCTGAATTTTACATTTTCAGGCATAATTGCCCCAGCCATGAATGCTCCGAAAAGTGCATGAATACCGATAACTTCTGTTGCATATGCTGAAATAATCAATATTAAAAAGAAAACAGCCACCAATGCTTTGCTGATGAAGCCTTTTCCTTTTTGTGCTTCCGCAATTCTGCTCAGGAATGGTCTTACCGCTTTTATCATGATAAAAACATACAGAATTGCCATCAAAATAACGAACACAGATCCTGAAAAAGACCCTGCTTTTACAATGGCAATTACAGCCGCTAAAATACACCATGCTGTAATGTCATCTGCTGCTGCACAGGTAATTACAACAGTTCCTATTTTTGTTTTATGTAAATTTCGTTCCTGGACGATTCTTGCTAAAACAGGAAACGCCGTGATACTCATTGCAATGGCTATAAATAAAGCAAACGAACTGAACTGTATCCCGTCCGGAGCAAATTCTTTGTAAATAAAATAAGAAAGCCCAACTCCCAATGCAAAAGGAATAATAATACTTGCATGACTGATTACTACAGCATCGTGCGCCTTTTTTCTCAAAACGCTCAGGTCGAGTTCCATTCCTACAATGTACATAAAGAGAATCAGACCGATCTGGCTCAAAAACTGTAAGTTTGGCAAAGATTCTTTCGGGAAAATGAAGGCAGAAAGTTCCGGAAAATAAAGTCCGAAAAGTGATGGTCCCAAAACGATGCCCGCAATCATTTCACCAATTACTGAAGGCTGTTTTAGTTTAACGCAGATCCATCCGAAAAGTTTGGCCACCATGATGATGGTAACAATTTGGGCAAGAAGTAGCGCTAAAGGATGATGAAGATTTGTAAGAAATGAATCTGCAAAATTCTCCCACATCGTAGAACCCGTACCTTTGGGCGTAGCAATATTTTCCCCGATTTCCAATGTTTTTCCCTCCACAAAAAACCAATACATCAGACAAGAAAAAAATGCAATGGTACTGATGTAAAAAATGAGATTTTTATATTTGCCCAAATTCATAAAGCCAAAATTTTTGCAAAGTTGATAAGAATAAAATTATGTTTACTGTTTTTTTATTCGAAATGTAATAAATGTCATGAATAATGTAATGAAAGTTTATTTAAAGAAATACCCTGAACCAAACCTCATTTTCATGTTCTGTTTTTACAGAAAGCGATGTTGTAATGCTGTTGGATTTTATGAATGAAACCGAAAACCTTGAAATATTTACTTTCCAAACATTTCCATTAATGAGTTTTTATAAGCTTCTCCGATTTGCAGCTTTAAAAAATGCTCTCCTTCAATCGAGATCGTGGTGATAATTTCAGTGGTGGAAAAAACTTTAATGGAAGACAATGCAATGATTTCCTTTTTATTAACCTGTGCAAAATCCTTTGCAGGAAGCATTTCCAGAAGATTTTTAAAGTTTAAATTTTTTAAAACGATGTTTGTGCCGTCATTCAGAATAATATCTTTGTCGCGGCTGTCGATTTCCGAAGTTTTGATATAAGCAATCTGATCTGTGAAAATCACGGTTTTACCAATGTTGGTATTCCATTCAATAAAGTCTTTTTTATTCGGTTTCTGAAGCAGTTCCATTGCCTTTTCAAAAGCTTGGGT
>CBFGVN010000540.1:0-2486 GCA_965651845.1 uncultured Chryseobacterium sp.
AATACTGACTTCTCACTTCAGAATCCATCTCATCTACCACTTGAAAGAATTGTTGATATTATTCATTCACTTTAAGATTTTCCAAATAACTGAAATAATCATTTACATCAGTTTTCAGTCTTTCCCTGATTTCATTTTCTGTTTCGGCAACAGAACCTAAAGATTTTACCGGTACGTTTTCTTTAATTAATCTCCGTTTTTTTTGCCATGTTTTAAATAAAAGATAAAATAAAAATAATACTACTAAAATGGCAGTATTGATTAAAAGTGCATTCCAGTGGAACTTACTTTTTTCCTTTACTTTAAATGAAGTCGTTTTTAAAACCGGCGTATTTACCGTTTCAAGAAAAGTATTGGTGTATTCATTTACTTTTTCCACCGTTGTACGGGATTCTAATACCTGCTCGTGAGAAAGTGCATTTAAGGCTAATGTCTGTTGTCCCAGATCCACATATTCTTTGCTTGAAGGATCAAAAAATGCGAACTGTTCGGTTTTGATAGCAATTTCACCTGCTTTTTTAGGAATAACAACATAATTGGCTAAAATCTCCCCTTTCATTCCCGTTGTACCCACGATTACTTTTGAAGTAATTTTCGGAGCAAAGACCTCATAATCATCTGATGCGGCAATTTTTGGAAGCTCCATATCTTTCAGGTTTCCTTCTCCGCTTACTTTTACCACTACATTAATAGGTTTCTTTACCTCTGCTTTTTCTTTTGAAGCATTGTAAACACTTACATTAAAGTTTCCAACAGCGTTTTTAAAATATTCGGGAGAACCTTCCGGAAGCTTCTTTACGTTGATTTTTACTTTATTGGAAACAATTTTATTTTTGTTTGAATAAGAATTTACAGATGCTGAAACGCCAGGAACCTCAACATATCCGGCTTCGTTTGGAAACAGCATAAATACGGCAAGAATCTGTGAAGCCATATTGCCGTAATCGGCAGGATCAATCTCAGATTTTGCAAAACTTACAGGATAAACGCTTAAATTATCCTGCTCAGGAAGATGAATATTTTTCACCCTTCTGAAGTTGTCCATATTTTTAGAATAAACCTTCAAAACAGCAATGGTAGGCTGATCCTGATACACTTCACGATCTTCGATCTCCATGTTTAGGTAAACGTCTTTTGAAGTATTACCGGCAACAGATTTCTTTTCGACATCTTTTACAAAAATATCAAAAGGTTCTGTTTTGTAGATTTTATTGTTAATTGTTATCAGAAAAGAACCTACCCTTACCTTCCCTTTCTGTTTGGGTTCCAGAGCCAGTCTCGTTACAGACTGAGAAACGACAGTATTGGTTTCCGGATCTACATAAGCATTGCTTACTGATCCTGTTCCGATAAGGTTAAATTTAGAAAAATCGGGCAGACGCAACGGAGTCTGCTGATTATACTCACTTCCATTCATTTCAAGAACGATGGTAAGGTTGATGATATCTTTTCCGTTATAATTTGTCTTATCCGGAGTTACAGAAAGATTTACCTGCCCGTAAGAAATTACGGAAGTAAGGATAAATAATATGTAAATAAATCTGTTCTGCATCACCAATCTTTCTCGTTGCTTTCGGGCATCGAATAAGAATTTTTGTTCAAAATTCTTCTGGCGGTTTCTTTTTCTTTATCGTTTACTTTGTTGAGTATTTGATTTTCAAGATCTTTTGGCATCTTGCCTTCATTATTCTGGTTTTGGCCGGGATCATTACCCTGCTGACTTTTACCTTGATTTTGCTGGCCTTGTCCCTGATCTTGTTTTTGATCTTTAGGATTTCCTTTTTGATCATCATTTTGTTGTTGGTCTTTACCACCGCCTCCTTTACCTGAGTTATTCTGCTGGTTTTTCTTTTGTTGTTTTTCTTTTTCTTTCAGCTTGGCAATTTCGTAGTTTTTTCTTGTTGCTTCGCTATGAGGGTTTTGTTTCAGGGACTGCTTATAATAATCTGCCGCTTTTTCCGGCTGGTTCATCTGCATATAAGTATTTCCCAGATTATGAAGAGCTGCTGCCTTATCAGGAAGTGTCTGAGAAAGCTTTTGCGCCTTTTCATATTCTGCCTTTGCCTCTTCGTATTTTTTACTTTTATATAATGCGTTTCCTAAATTATAATGAGCCGTAAAATCTTTTCCGTTTGTTTTAATGGCTTCCATATATTTGGAAGACGCTCCATCATAATTTTTACCGTTGAATTTTTCGTTGCCTTCATACACAAGAGTTCTGTAGTTTTCCTGTCCAAACAGAAACCCTGAAAACATAAAAGCAGTTATAAACGATAAAAAAATGATTTTAGTATTCATCAAGTGCAAAATTATTCCTTTAAATGTTAATAAACAGGTGTTTATTTGTTAAAATTGGGTTAAAGTATTTTGTCTTACATTGAGACAAACATTCGGATATTAAACATTAAAATCTCTTTTAGGATTAAAAATATAAATTAAAAAGAAGAAAAGTATAGAAACTCCTAAAAAATATTGATAATAATGAT
>CBFGVN010000541.1:0-2482 GCA_965651845.1 uncultured Chryseobacterium sp.
TCCTGCATCAGTTTGAGGAATTTTACACCATCTTCATCATTGATACAACGGTTGACCAACTCCTGCTCTACTCCACACAATTCAGGAAATTCGGCAAGCATGGTTGTTCCTCCAACTGCTGCCATAATATCCGAAACCTCACCTAAAACAGGATTAGCAGAAATTCCGGAGAAACCATCTGAACCGCCACATTCCAAACCAATGTTCAGTTTTGTGATGGATGCCGGTTTTCTTTCAATATCATTAGCTTTTTTAATTCCTTCGTATGAATCTTTAATGACACCTGTCAACATTTCATCGATAGTCCCCGATTTTTGCTGTTCGTAAACGACAATCGGTTTTTTGTTATTGGGAGCAAGAGCATGAAGCGCATCCATAAAGATCTGCACCTGAAGATTCTGGCAACCTAAGCTTAGAACCGTTGCTCCTGCAACATTCGGATTATTCACGTATCCTGCAAATAATCTTCCCAATGCTTCTGCATCCTGACGAATTCCGCCACAACCGCCTTGGTGCGTGACAAATCTTACATCAATATTTTTAAAAACTCTGGTATCTTCTTCCACTTCCACCGCAACATCCGAAGCTTCGCCACCATTTAATAATGATCTTAATAACAGTTGATGTTTACTGGCTTTTTCGTGCAATAATTCTCTTTCAAAAATATCTTTTAATGTCTCAATATTCTTGTTTTCACAAAAAACCAAAGGAAAGAAAAGCCAAACATTTTCGGTTCCCACTTGCCCGTCTTCACGGTGATACCCCATGAAAGTACGGTCTTTCCATTTATCAACATTCGGTGGAGTCCAGGCCAGAGTAGCGGTTTTTCCTTCTACTTTTGCACTTTGATGCTTAACGTTTTCAGTGGTAATAACCTCTCCTTTTCGGATCGGCTGACTTGCTTTACCAACCAAAACTCCGTACATGATGATAGAATCACCCACGGCAAGATCTTCGGTCACAAATTTGTGTTTCGCCTTTGTGTCCTTTATTATTTCATACGCAAGATCACCCAAAGTAACAGTTTCCCCCTGCGTCAGATCAACCAATGCCACTGCTACATTATCTTTGGGATTTACTTTCAGTACTTTCTTTTGCATAATTTTTTAAGAATAAAATTGTATAAAGTTGTGATATGCAGTTTCGATATCATTATGGTCGATTTCCAATAAAGCTTTTGCTACTGCATCTTTCAAGCCATTAATCTGAGTAAGGTCTGTATCCCAGAAAGTGGTTTCACTTAACGCCAATCCTGCCACTTTTTCATAATCTTCGGTTTCCCAGATCTCTTTAAATCTGGCAACGATCGCTTCTTCATCATTTATCGGAAGAGATTTTTCACCAAAACTTCCCTGGTAAAATCTGATTAAACTTGCCAATGAGAAGGTTAAATTAAGTGGTAATTTTTGGTTAGTTTCAATATATTTTAACAAACTCGGAAGAATTCTCACCTTAAATTTAGAAACAAAATACAAAGCGATACTTGCCTGATAATGCTTAATAAAAGGATTTCTGAATCTGTCGAAAACCTCTTCCGCAAAATCTTTCAGCTCATTTTCATCTAAACCTAATGTTGGATTGACTTCATTAAAAATAGTCTCACTTAAAAATTTACCTAAAAACTCATGATCAATAGATTCTTTTACCGTTTCTTTTCCTGATAAAATTGCCGGAGCCAACATCAATGTGTGTCCTCCATTCAAAATCCTTACTTTCCTCAAACGATAGGGTTGAATATCATCAACAACCAAAATCTGTTCGTCAATTTTATCGAAAGGAATTCTTTCTTTTAAATTGGCCGCATCCTGAATGACAAAAAGTAAAAATACTTCCGAAACCACCATCATCTGATCTTCATAATCCAGCTGGTCTTCATAGCTCTGTACATCGTCTTTTGGGTAACCCGGTACAATTCTGTCTACCAATGTGTTATGGAAATAATTATTTTGTTCAATCCATTGCACAAAGCTATCATCTAAATTCCAAAGTCGGGCATATTTTAAGATAATTTCTTTTAAAACAAAAGCATTGTCTTCGATTAATTCGCAAGGAATAATTCTCAATCCTTTGTCTGCTGCTCCGTTGAAATGTTTGAATCTTTCATGCAACAAAACCGTCACTTTTGCGGGAAAATTCTTGTGCGAACCAACATAATTATTCTCTGATTCATCATAAGCAATTCCCGTTTCCGTTGTATTGGAGAAGATAAATTCTAATTCTTCTTCTTGTGCCAAGGCTAAGAATTCATCGTAATTTGTATAAGGATTAATTGACTTCTGAATCGCAGAAATCACCTGTTTTGTATCGATGATTTCCCCTTTTTTAATTCCTCTTGAAAAAAGCGTGTATAAATTATCCTGCTCTTCCAATTTATGAACAGAACCTCCCGGAGTTGGCTGAACGTTAACGATTCCTGCATTAAATCCAGTTTCTTTATTTAATTTATCAAGGGCTAATTTCTTATGGTTTTGATATTCAGAAT
>CBFGVN010000542.1:0-2467 GCA_965651845.1 uncultured Chryseobacterium sp.
TATGCTGCTAAATATGGATATTCTTCTGATGTAATGGCCAATACTACTAATGGTAGTTCCAGGGTACTGCAATTAGTGACCGATGGTTTAAAGCTTCAGATTTGTAATCCAACATTTATCGATGGAAGAGATGCCATTTTAAATGCAGATCTTGTTACAACGGGAGGTGTTGATAAATGTATGATCTGGAGAACCTTTGCAAAAAGAGGTTTAGGTGTTAATGCTTCAGCTGGTTCTAAGACCAATATTAATGATCAGGTTCAGGATTTCACAGTACCTGCAGAATGTGTATTGGCTACAGATGAGGTAAAACCGGTTAAAAATAATATTTCAATCTATCCTAATCCAGCTAAGAATGAATTCTATATCAATTTCCCAAGCAATACTTTAGGAAAAGTAAGTGTTGAGATCTATGATATGTCTGGAAAATTAGTATCCTCTGAGGATAAAATTTCTCCTGATGCTAAGAAAGCCATTTCTACGGATAAATTGATCAACGGAACTTATATGGTTAAAGTAAAAGGTTTAGGTTTTGATGCAACTTCAAAAGTAATTGTTAGAAAATAATATTAACTTAAATACTAATAAAAATGACCATTCAATATTGAATGGTCATTTTTATTTTAAAATATCTTGTTAAAAAACTTTTCAATTGAATAATATTTGTAAATTAGCACTTTTATTAATCAATATGAAAAAGAGAACTCTACCCCTTATTTTTGCTGCTTTAGCAGTTTTCTCATCTTCAAGTTTATTTTCTCAAAATAATGAGAAGTTAATTAAAGATTATATCTCTCAAAATAAAATTAGAGAATATAAGAAATCTGACCTTACTAATTTTAGTATTGATGTGAATGACCATTCTGAAAGTATGAATGGAGATGTCGTGAAAATACAACAGACATATAAAGGTCTTCCTGTTTACAGGTCATTGGGATCTGTTTTGATTAAAAATAATCAGGTTGTACTTTATAATGATAGCTTTGAAAAAGATTACCAGAATGTTGATTCTAATATTCCTGTAATTTCGAAAGAAACTGCTTTTGGGTTTGCTTCGAAAGGAACAAATATTGAAGACCCAAACAAGGTAAAGATTCTTAATTTTCATGATGCTGACACTAAGGATGCTTTTGCAAAACATCAATTAGTATATGTAAAAAAAGGTGAAGATTTAGTTTTATGTTATGAATTCACTTTCCCTGAAAGAAAAACCTCTAATTACTGGGATATTCTTGTAAACGCCAATACTGGAGAAATTGTTGAAAAAAACAATTTAAATCTTAGCTGTAATTTTGTAGATCATCCATACGGACATACTCATGAAAATAGTTTAGCGGTTTTTCCATTAAATAAAGAAAATTATCAATTGGCAAACCCAAAAACAAGTTTACTATTACCAGACAATGCATCTTACAATGTATTTCCTTTCCCGATAGAAGCTCCGACTTTTGGTTCAAGATCAGTCGTAACAAACCCATGGTATCCTACTGCTTCACCGGAAGGATGGCATTCTGACGGAACGATCCACTATACAACTGCTCAGGGAAATAATGTTTTTGCTTATCAGGACTTATATGATGATGATTTCTTTACAGGTATAACTGTTGATGGGGGGACAACAAGAAATTTTAATTTTCCATATACAGCAGGAGCATTGGCTTTAACAAATCAGGATGCAGCAATAACCAATTTGTTTTATGCAAATAACATGGTGCATGATATTTTTTATAAGTTTGGTTTTACACCTGTATCAAGAAATTTTCAAAAAAATAACTTTAACTTAGGTGGTGTAGCAAATGATTTTGTAAATGCGGAAGCACAGGATGGTGCTGGTACACCTGTAACATCTAATGTTCAAAATTATAATAATGCGAATTTTGCAACACCTCAAGATGGTGGAAGTGGAAGAATGCAAATGTATTTATGGGTAAATAGTTCTCAAAAGCTTTTCTATAATGCACCAGCTGCAGCAACTTCGAGAACTCCTGTTTCGTATATTGCTCAATTTGGTCAGCAAATTACTGGTGTTCCTGTATCAGGTAATGTTAAATTGTCACCAGTTCTAGATGCTTGTACTGCTCTTCCGGCAAACTCCTTAGCAGGATTTATTGGATTAGCTGAAAGAGGAAACTGTGATTTCAGTATAAAAGTTGAAAATATGCAAAATGCAGGAGCTACTGGTGCTATTATATATAATGCTGTTAATTCTGCAACTCCTGGTAATATGGGAGGGACTAATGCTAATGTTTTTATAATGTCGGAACTTATTGATAATGCCGAAGGAGAGTATATTAAATCTCAATTGGCAAATAATGTTCCTGTGAATGTTTCAATGAGTTATAGTACAAAACAAGATGGGAGTTTTGATAATGGTGTGATGATCCATGAATACGGACACGGAATCTCTAATAGATTAACCGGAAATGGCTATACATGTTTACAATACACGCAAAGTAAGGAGCAAATG
>CBFGVN010000543.1:0-2463 GCA_965651845.1 uncultured Chryseobacterium sp.
AACTGACTTTCCAAAATCAGGGCGGTCCCTAATCTTACTACATAATGGTCGTCGGCTATTAGTATTTTTTTATTCATAGTCAATATAATTTTAGAAATATTTTCACAATGGTTCCTTTAGGGGTATTTTCATGAAAACTTATTTTTGCGTTAATTTTTTTACTTAACTGGATGACCATATGCAGGCCTAATCCGTAATTTTTAAACACAAAATTTTCTGTTTCCATACTTTCAAAGACATGAGAATAGTATTCTATCTGGCTTTGGGACATTCCTTTTCCCGTATCTGAAATATTGATTACCAATTCGTTACCTTTCACATCGGAGGTTATTTCTATTTTTCCGGCTGTGGTATTTTTTACGGCATTATCTATCAAATTATGCAGAATTGCCGAAAGAATATTGTGATTGGTCCTAATCTTCAGCTCGGAATCACAAAGGTTCGTTATTGTAGTATTGTTATCCGATGCCACTTCCTCAAAAAGAAGTTTTTTGTCTTCTACAAGATCATATATAGAATGTGCCTCTTCATCTAAAATGTTTTCTTCTTTATATAATTCGGTATATTCTTTTAATCCTAATGTAAATTTAAATAACTGCTCCGAAGTTTTGTAAATCCCGTCAAAATATTTTTTTTGGATTTTAGCGTCTTCCGCTTCGCTGAGTTTTTGTGAGAGCAATGCAATGAACCTCACAGGAGTTGTAATATCATGGCTGATGCTCTCCATTATTTTTTGCTGATATTCGGCTTCATTTTTCAGTTTATTCTTGGTAATTTCCAGGGTATCGCTGGTTTCTTTCAGTTCCAGATTTCTGTTGTACAGGTTGTTTTGGAGCTTTTTATTTTTAATTCTGAGAAAATTCGTACGCATCTGGATGATAAGTACAATTGCTATTACAATCAGTAGCATCACCAGGATTTTAAACAACATGGTCTGATAGAAGAATGGCTTTATCTCTAAGAAAATTTTTTTGTAAGCAAACTTGCCATCCGCGACCAAAAACCGAATTAATAGTGTATAATTTCCGGGATCAACATTGCCCAACGTGTATTTTTTATCCTTTCTTACCTCTTCCCATTTATTATTTCCGTTATTTTCCAGCTTAGCTTCAAGATAAATATTTTCAATATCATAATAGTAAGGAATATCAAGAAAAATATCCACATTTTTATAATCACTGTTTAAACGTAGGGTATCTTTAAAACCGACAATATCTTTCCCTACTTTAGCTCTTTCAATGTAAAGCTGATTGCTCTTAGGATAATGACTTTTAATCTCATCAGGTTTAAAGAAAACAAAACCTTCCATCGAAGGAAATACGTATTCTCCATTTTCCAAAATGTTTCCACCGGGATTGGAACTTCCGTTGAATTCATTATTCAGGAACCCATTTTCTTTGGTATAGCGGTAGTAGGTGACTTTAGAGCTTTTGTCTTTGGCATAATCCAGCAGCGATTTTTTAGAAACCTTAAACAATCCGTTATTCGATGAGATCCAGAACATCCCGTGGCGGTCTTCCAGAATATGATGAGCGCTGGCTATGTATCCGTTTTTATCTTCCGGCATTCTGACTGCCTGATTATTTTTAATTAGATAAAATCCTTTATTATACGTGGTAAACCATAAATTTCCGTCTTTTGTCCGTTGAATTTCTTTAATAGGAAGATCTTTGGCCAAATATTTTACAGCTTTATTTTTTGAAAGTGATAAAAGGTAAATTCCATTGCTTGTTCCTGCATAAAACAGGTCGCTGTTGTACTCTGTCACAAAATTGACGTCTGATTTAAACTTAAAAACACGTTTAGGTTTTTTAAAGGTGTCATCGGGAAATATGGACAGATAATAGTTCCATTTGTGATCAGGAACAATAACAACATAGTTTTTTCCTAATTTGTACAATCCTTCAACAGATTTTCCGCGAAAACTGATGGAGTCCATCTTCTGATAGTGCGAAGATCTATATCTTCGGTGTATCTTGTTGAATTCTAAATAAAGGAGATTTTGAGAATTATCATAAATAAGAAATCGCTTGTCATACTTTACTTTCTCGGAATACCATCTATTGACTTTATCTTTATAATACTCTATTCCATCCTTTGTAATAACAGAATTCCGGGTAAAGGGCAACGCTTCGTAGCAAACCTCCCCGGTGTAAGGAATATTTTTCTGAGAAACATAGAAATTGGATAGATTCACGATATTAAGCCCATTCACAACATTTCCCAAATACATTTTATTTGCCTCTTCATCGTAGAACATACAATATAAAAACAGCTTTTCCACATCTTTATACTGCATCAAAAACCTAAGGGTAGGCTTACCATTGACGATTTTGCTGATGTAGATATTATCATTATTGATAACAAAAACCTGTTTGTTGCCCTGATGCCAGTATATTTTTGTCTTGGGATCGTTGTATAAAGAAGGCTGATTATCATATGAAATTGCCCCATTTTGAAGAA
>CBFGVN010000544.1:0-2459 GCA_965651845.1 uncultured Chryseobacterium sp.
GGACCAATTGTCCCGACTTCAGCAAGTATCAACACTTCTTACAGAAATAAAAAAATAAAAATCGGAGTTGGAATTCATGACAGTTCTTCCGCACTTTTGCCTTATATTTTAAGTAAAAAAGAACCGTTTTTACTGCTTTCCACAGGAACCTGGAGTATTTCTTTAAATCCGTTTAATAATGAAAGCTTAACGGAGGAAGATATTGAAAACAACTGCCTGAATTATATGCGGATTGACGGAAAACGTGTGAAAGCATCCCGTTTTTTTATGGGAAATGAATACAAAATTCAGGTTGAAAAGCTGTGTGCTCATTATGGAAAAGAGTACGGTTATCATAGAGAAGTTCAGTTTGATCAGGATCTGTACCTTCGTCTGATGAAGCATAAAGCAGTGTATTTCCGTTTTGAAGGCATTATTTTAAAGCGTAAAATGATCAGTGCGACAGATTTAAATTCTTTTGCTACTTTTGAGGAAGCTTATCATCAATTAATGATTGAATTAATGGATTTACAGATTCACACTATTAAAAACGCAATTGGAAATTCGGAAATTAAAACAATTTATATCGACGGCGGATTCACAGATAATGATGTATTTATGAAGCTGATGTCTCATCATTTTCAGGATTATCATGTGATGTCTACACATTCTCCGCTGGGGTCTGCGCTGGGTGCGTCTATGGTGATTTCGAATAAGGAAATCGATGAAACCTTTTTACAACAGCATTATCAGATGAAAGTGCTTCAACCTTTAATTCTTAATTTATAAATCATGGCATTTCCGTTTGATACCCGCTATGCATCGCTTGAACTTCTGATTGAAAGAGCTAAGAAAAGAATGCCACGTTTCGCCTTCGAATATCTGGATGGGGGTTGCAATGAAAACATCAACAGAGACAGAAATACAAGCGAGTTGAGGGAAGTTCTGCTTCGTCCGCGTTATTTGAATAATACTTATGCAGAAGCCAATATGGAAACCGAACTATTCGGGGTAAAATATTCTGCTCCTTTCGGAATTTCTCCGGTAGGTCTGCAAGGGTTAATGTGGCCGAATGCTCCCGAAATTTTAGCAAAAGCAGCTTTTAAACATAATATCCCTTTTATTTTAAGCACCGTTACGACAAGCAGTATCGAAAGAATTGCTGAATTGACGGAAGGAAAGGCATGGTATCAATTGTATCATCCGAGAGAAGAGTGGTTGCGAGACGATATTCTAGACCGTTGCGAAGCTTCCGGTTATGATGTTTTGTGTGTGTTGTCAGATGTTCCTACTTTCGGATACAGGGCAAAAGAGATCCGAAATGGTTTAGCTATGCCTCCTCAGCTGAATTTCCGAAACGTTTCCCAGGCGTTGGTAAAACCACAATGGTGCATGGAAATGCTGAAACATGGCGTTCCTGGTTTTAAAACCATGGAAAAGTATATGGATAAGAATATGAATGTGAAGCAGTTGGGGCAGTTCATGAACTCAACATTTTCAGGCAGATTGAATCCGGACAGAATAAAGGCAATCCGCGATAAATGGAAAGGAAAATTGGTCATTAAAGGTGTTGCTTCCGACGAAGATGCCGAAGAAGCCGTTCGTTTAGGATTTGATGGTATGATTATTTCCAATCATGGAGGAAGACAATTGGATGCAGGAGAATCTACGATTGCAATCGTAAAAGAAATCAGCGAAAAATATAAGGGTAAAATAAAAATCATGATGGACAGCGGCGTAAGAACCGGTCCGGATGTGGCACGTGCATTGAGCTGCGGCGCTGAATTTACTTTTATGGGAAGAACGTTTATGTATGCAGTCGGAGCTTTAGGAGATAAGGGCGGTGATCACATTATAGAAATGCTTAAAATGCAGTTCAGACAGGTCATGGAGCAGGTTTGTTGTGAAAAACCGGAGGATTTGCAGAACTTTAGGGTGAAGTAGTTTTTGGGCTGGAAGATGGAGGAGGGAGGCTGGAAGACTGAGGAGGATAAAAGTTTTTTTAACTTTAATTTTACATAAATATACACAATAGATATCAACAGGAACGGGCTTTAGCCCGTTTTTTTATTAAGATATCTTGAATTGGCTTTAGCCAAAACGTATATTTTTTGACGCAAAGTTTTTATATATTATTTTGGATATTTGAGTGAGCAAAGACTGGAATCAATAAATTGATGCTTATTAGCTAGCTTCCTCAGCGACTTTGTCACTTACTTTGCTCACTGGAAAATTATTTATTTTTAATTAAACCTTTGCGTCAAAACAGTTCAACAGCTTTATTCCGTTTAAGTAAGGAAGCCGAAGATTATTTAACGTATAATTCACTAACCTCCAGCTTCATTCTTCCAGCTTCCAGCTAGTTTATTTCTTCTTTTCAGATTTTACAGCTTGTCTTGCCAATAATTTCCAGTCGTTTTTCCATTTAGACCAAAACAAAAAAATATCCAACGTCACATAACCGGGAAAATTTCATGCAT
>CBFGVN010000545.1:0-2454 GCA_965651845.1 uncultured Chryseobacterium sp.
GACTTCACCTATAGTCTTTTCACTGACCTGAGCACCATCGGTGGTATTAAGCAGCGGCCCGTCTTTGATCCATACAATATAAGGTACTCCTCTGTGTGGGAACAGCTCGTGAAACAGCTTATCTCCTGTTACCGATACCACTGTTTTATACCGCTGACCATTTTTAGTGGTAAAGAATTTTTCAAGAGTGGCACGATCCTGATTGCTGACCGCGAGTATCTTAATTTTGTCTCCGAATTTTTTCTGAAGTTCTTCCATTTTTGGGAATCCTTTAAGACAGGCACTGCACCATGTATTCCAAAAATCCAGAAGGATGAGCTTGTTTTTATCTGTGGACAGGTTTAAGGTATTCTCAGGGTGATTCACTACTTCCAGCGGTTTTGTCAATACTGATGAAGGAACAGGATCACCAATTTTTAGTTTCTTTTGTTGGCTTAAAGCCGGAAGAGAGAGCACAAGGGTAAAAACAAGGGACAGAAGCCCCCTGTAAAAGATATTTTTCATATTTTTACTTTGATCTTTTAATTAGTTATGTAAATCGATCGGCTCTTCTTTTGTGCTTAGGTAAATTCGACACTACTATAGCACTGGAAGGGCTTTTCTTTTAATACATGAACCGTATTGATAGAATGATTAATAGCAATTTTCAATTCCTAAGTCCAATTTTCTGAATTTTGCTATAGCTAAGGAAAATACACCTCATAATTGTATTCTCCCTTGCTACATGCAAAAAATCTGTTGATAAGAATGAGAATTATTTCATGTGTAAGGATTGCTCCCGCAATGGTTGTACACCCATTGTAACCGTCTACAATGCGATACACTGAATTAATTGGAAAGCTGGACTTAGAAATGTGGAGAATACCGGAAATAAAAACGGCATGGCACTCTACAATATCCGAACAGAGGTACTGGTATACCTTACATGCAGATAAGAGAGCCCACGCCTAGGTCGTGAGCTTTTCTACTTATCATCTCGCATGTTAAAAATTACCAGTTTTCTGTTCGAGATTCTAAGCAATAGCTTCTATTATTAATCGTTGAAGTATCGCAAAATTACATTTTTTCGATGTAATGTTTTACAAATATAATAATTTTTCCTATATTGGGATATATCCCAATATGATTTTTATTAAAATATCGCACTTTGCTTTAAATATTAGCGAGTATGGATATTAATAAAGACTTGAGAATTCATATTGGAAAGAGAATTTCAATTATTAGAACTAAAAAGAAACTAACCCAACAAGAATTGGGATTTTTAACAGGAATTGATACAGCTGATATAAGTAAGTACGAATCGGGCAAAATAAATTTAACATTAAGGACACTTCTAAAATTTGCGGTTGCCTTACAAGTTCATCCAAAAGAATTATTTGATTTTGACTTTGATATCACACAATACAAAGTCGAAGGTTAAATCCTGACAAAAGTTTGGATTTTTTTGTTTGTAAAATATCATATTTAACCAATGAACCTTTAAAACTGTAAATTAAAAAATATATTATCTATATTAATAAGCTTTGATATCTTAGATAAGTATATCAATTTGCTAAATGTAAGTAAGCCTAAATCATTAAACTTCGCAATAATTTGTATTTTTACAGACATATTCAAATACAATGGAACAACGTTTTACAGATATACTTCATTTAATCAAACAATCTCGCAATAATGCAATAAAATCTGTTAATACTGAGTTAATTAACCTTTATTGGAATATTGGTGAGTATATTAGTAGGCGGGTAGAAAGTGCTGAATGGGGACAATCTGTTGTAAAAGAATTGGCAGAATACATCAAGCATAGTGAGACTGAAATAAAAGGATTTTCAGATAAAAATCTTTGGAGAATGAAGCAGTTCTATGAAACTTACAAAAACTTTCCAAAACTCTCAACATTGGTGAGAGAATTAAGCTGGTCACATAATTTGGCTATCTTTTCACGTTGCAAAACTAATGAAGAACGTGAATTTTATCTAAAAATTTCAAATCAAGAAAATTATAGTTTTCGAGAATTAGACCGACAAATATCTTCAGGCTATTTTGAACGTACTATGATTGGGAATACAAAACTCTCAACAGCGTTGAGAGAATTAAATTCAGATATAGCTAATGCATTTAAAGACAGCTATGTATTTGATTTTCTTAATCTACCGGAATCACATAACGAGAGGGATTTGCAAAAAGGATTAATCAATCAAATGAAAAATTTTATTCTTGAACTCGGAAAGGATTTTTTGTTTATCGGAGAAGAATATAAAGTTCAGGTTGGAAACAGTGATTTTTATCTTGATTTGTTATTTTATCATCGTGGTTTACAATGTTTGATCGCTTTTGAACTGAAAGCTGATAAGTTTAAACCTGAGCATTTAGGACAGCTCAATTTCTATCTCGAAGCCTTAGATCGTGATGTCAAAAAAACGAATGAAAATCCAAGTATTGGTGTTTTATTAT
>CBFGVN010000546.1:0-2451 GCA_965651845.1 uncultured Chryseobacterium sp.
CAAATCTCAGAATTAAATTTCTATAAAAATTCAGATTTAATAAAAATTATATTTAATTATTTTGGATGGCTGTTTTTTAATTTTTAAATTGAATTTTAATTTTAGATTAATTATTAAAACTATGGAAAAAGTAGGATTTATAGGCCTTGGAAACATGGGCCACCCGATGGCGAAAAATTTAGAAAAAGCAGGATTTTCTTTATCTGTTTACAATAGAACCGCCGAAAAAGCAGAAGATTTTAAAGAAAAATCAAAGATTTGTGGTACGGTGAGTGAATTGGTGGAAAATAGTGACATTATTTTTACCATGCTTACCAATGACACGGCTGTGAAGGCTGTTTACGAAGAAATTTTCACGCAGAATATTACCGGCAAGCTTTTCATCGATATGAGTACGATTTCGCCGGAAACAACGAGTGAAATGGCTGATGCTATTAAAATAAAAGAAGGCGGATTCATTGATGCACCGGTTGCCGGAAGTACCAAACCTGCTGCCGATGGTACATTGATCATTTTGGCTGGAGGTGAAGAAAAAGATATTGAACGTGTAAAACCTTATTTGCAAAAACTGGGAAAAATTAAGCATTTAGGAGAAAATGGAAAAGGAATTGCTGCAAAACTTTCTGTCAATTACTTTATTTCAATAATTTATCAAGGATTGGCGGAAACCATTTTATTTTCTGATAAGCTTGGAATCGACCGTAAAGATATGCTCGAAATCATCAACGAAAGTGCAAGCGGAAGCGGCGCCACAAAAGTGAAAACTCCCCTACTAATCAACGATCGGTACGAGCCTGCTTTTGCTTTAGATTTAATGCTGAAAGATATCTTATTGGCAAAAAATGCAGGCGCAGATTTTCCTTTATCAAAAACTTTGATTGAAACGTATCAGTCTGCACATGATGCAGGTTTCGGAAAAGAAGATGTAATTGGAATTATTAATTATCTGAAAAAATAATTTTCATTATATATCAAGTTGTCATTGAAATTCTTCAATATACATGGCCAAGTGAATGGCCGTCTGCCAAACCGTGATGCGCTTCAACGGAAACCGGAAGGAATTTTTTAGAAGTTTTATCATTTTAAATTGTAGCAGAAATTTTTGATATTAATGTTCTAAAATCCCCATAAAAAGATTCTTTTTTGTTTAAATAAAATATTGTTCCTTTGTACTTACCATCTGATATTTTATGAAAAAATCGGAAGCAACCCGCCTCACTATTCTTCAAAAAGCATTTGAACTGATCTATGAAAATGGTTATCAGACGACAAGTGTGGATGAGATCATTGCAACAACTCAGGTGACGAAAGGGGCTTTCTATTATCATTTTAAAACAAAAGATGAAATGGGGCTTGCGATTATCAGAGAACTTATGATTCCTAACTTCAAAAATACTTTCATTGAGCCTTTTCAAAATTCTGTGAATCCGTTAGATACGATTTATAATTTAATGTATAATTTATTAATGGAGAACGAATCTTTGAAAGTTGAATATGGCTGTCCCGCTTCCAATTTTACCCAGGAAATGGCGCCATGGAATATTGATTTTACCAAAGCGTTGAATGAGCTTTCTTTGCAGTGGGAAAAAGCAATGGTTGACTCTATTGAAAAAGGGAAGATAAATGGAGTCGTTAAATCTTCGGTTAATGCAAAAGAGGTGGCTGTTTTTACCCTTTCCGGATATTGGGGTGTAAGAAATCTAGGCAAACTGGAAAATTCTAAATCTGTATATCTTGTTTATTTAAAAGGACTTAAGTCTTATTTTGATTCATTAAAATAATTTTTTTCATTAAAAACATACCAATTAGTATGTTTTTGTTTTACCTTTGTCTTGTTCTTTAAAACTAATTCATGTATCAAACACTTACATTTTTACATTCACTATTTCGATGGCTGGTTGTATTGAGTTTAGCCTACTCGATTTTCAGGGCTTTCAAAGGCTATTTTTTTGATAGAAAATTCTCAAAAACTGATGATTCGGTGAGACACTGGACGGCCACAATTGCTCATACTCAGCTGATTCTAGGGATAACTTTGTACTCTCAAAGTCCTATCATCAAGTATTTCTGGAAAAATTTTAATGAAGCTAAAGAATCTTTTGATCTTTTATTTTTTGGAATAATTCACATTTTTCTAATGCTGTTTTCGATTATTTTAATTACCATAGGATCTGCAGTTTCAAAAAGAAAAACCACTGATAAAGAGAAATTTAAAACGATGCTGATTTACTTTATTATTGCTTTGCTTATCATTTTCATCGCGATTCCATGGCCATTTTCTCCTTTTGCTAACAGACCTTATTTCAGATAATTATGATTGATTTATTTAAAACAAAAATCGGACGCTTACGGATCATTGCGATTCTTGAAGGAATTTCTTTATTAATCTTGGTATTTGTCGCTGTACCAATGAAATACGGATTTGATAATCCTGCTTTTGTAAAGATGATG
>CBFGVN010000547.1:0-2445 GCA_965651845.1 uncultured Chryseobacterium sp.
CAGCAGCTAATAAGGTTTTAGCACAGTTAGGAGTAAAACGATACAATGAATATTTCCTGACAGGGTATTCTCAGGGTGCGCATGCCGGAATGGCAACATTGAAAAGACTAAATACCTCCAACCCTGCTAATCTTAATTTTAAATATGCTTATTTAGGAGCTGGGCCTTATGATCTTTCAGGGGCATTTTTTCAGACGGGTTTAGTGGAAAATCAAAATCAGGTCTCCCCTTTTAATGCAAGTATTGGAGTCCTAATGAATACCTGCAACGATTTAGGATACAAAAGCTATCAAAATAATATTTCGGAAGTCATTGCTCCACAGTATTTAGCGGCATATAATTATAATATTGTTCAGGATCATGGAGGTATGCTCTGGGGACCTCCGAAGTGGCGTTCTCTTTTTACAACCAATTTCGTTAATAGTGTTACCAATAATCAGAATCACACATTCAGAAAATGTTTAAAAACAAGTAATGTCTACGATTGGTATAATAAAACTCCCACTACTTTAGGACATGCGAGTGTTGATTTGGTTGTTCATCCTTCCAACACATCAAAAACTGTCCAAACACAAAGAGGATATTATGCGGCATGGGATTTAAACAAATATAAATTGCAGGAAGTATACTGGGGACCAATAGGACATATCTTGGGTTCAGTACCTTATGTACTCGCTTCAAATTTTAAATTTAATACTTTAAGAAAGGGTGGATTTTTTAATCAGTGGGCGATGTTATTTACAAAAAATTCAAATGAAAATAATTCAGCAAATATGATTACTTCTTCACAGTTAAAACCTGATTTGCAAGGAAAGGAACTAATTGAAATAACTGATTTCAACAACGAGAATCCACAAAATAAATCTGTTGCAAGCAATAATTTATCTACTTTAAAGGATGGTGTCTATTTATTGAAAGTCTCTGAAAATAAGGAAAATAAATATATTCCTTTTGTAAAAAATACACCCATAAAAGTTACTGAAGAGGAAGTTATAAAGACAGAGATCAATCATATTTTATCTTTAAAAATAAACGAAGATGAACTTGTTTATGTAAATATTTTTGATGAAAATAAAAATTTAGTAAAGAGTATTTCTCAGGAAGAATATAAAAATCATGGCGGAATAGATTTAAATAATATTGAAAATCAAAGTAATACATTTGAAGTTGTTACCCAGTTTTACAATCTTCAGTTTGATAAAAAGATGGGTAGCCATAATTCGGAAAATAATCTGAATATATTCACTCAAAATAAACAAATTATGATCAGATCAAAAGATGAAGTGAAAAATATTGCAATTTACAGTGTATCAGGATCTTTACTTCAAGACCAGGAGATTAATAAAACTGAATTTAGTTCTAGAAATTTTGAACCAGGAATTTATGTGGTAAATATTGTGTTGAAAAATGGAAAAACGATTAGTAAAAAAGTAAAATTATAACAGTTAAAGAACTATATTACAACACTTTGTGCACTTCATAATGAAGTGCACTTTTAATTTGAATAAGCCTTAATTTCTTCAATAAAATTGATATCCGGATTTAAAATTTCCTGAATCAGTTTATTGAAACATTTCATGGCATCATCAATTTTTCCTTTTTCAAACTGTAGAGAAACAACTCCCTTTTTTGCTTCTGCAAAACTCCAGATCCCTGTTTCGATAGGAAGTCCCCAAAACTCAGGCAGGCTCTGAACCACGTATTGATAAATACACAATTGCAACGCTTGTTTCCTATCGCTGTTATGAAAATATTCATCAACGTTATTTTCGTCAATTTTTACGATAAGGTTTTTAATTTTTGCGGTTTTATAGTCGATAATTCTCAATGTCCCGTTCAATCTGTCAATCCTGTCGATGAATCCGAAGAAAGAAATTTTATTATTTTCCTCCAAATAAAAATCTACATTTTCGAAACGTTTTTCAATGTCTAGAATTTCTAATTTGTTTCCTTTTTTTACCAGTTCCAAATCATGAGAAAGAATATTTTCAATCACCTTTTTAGCAATGGCTTTATGGATGAAGTTCATTCCTTTTTCATAGAATTCCGGCTGATGTTTCAGTCTATCAATTGCAATTTCTATATACTCATCTATTGCTTTAATTGATTCTTTTAAATCACTTCCTTTTAATATTTTACCTTTTAGTATTTCATAAATTTCTTGAAGTGTATAATGCACTAAATTCCCATAATTTTTAACGGATAGTTCTTCTTCAATTTCATCAGTTTCCGAAGTATTTAAAATCTTGGAAAGATAAAAATCTATAGGGTTATAAAGGTAACTCGTAAGGTGTGATGCAGAAACTTTCTCTTTCCATTTCTGGAGTCTTTCCAGAACGATATCGGTCTTTGAAATTTCAATCGGTTCGGTGATGATCGGTTCAGAAGAATTCTCAATAATAAGATGCTCGATGTGATGTGAGCTTTCCATTTCAATCTGGGTAA
>CBFGVN010000548.1:0-2432 GCA_965651845.1 uncultured Chryseobacterium sp.
GAAAAAGGATTTGAGCCTTCAATGGGTCTGAAAGTTCCGTTTCCATTGATGGTAAAACTACATTCGTCATAAAACCCAATGTTTCCGGCTCCGGCAGAGAAAAGTGCTTCTTTTACTTTTTCGGAATGATCTTTCGGGACAAAAACCGTTAATTGCTTTAAATTATTCTTCTTAGGCTGAAGAATCTTTAAATTTTTTAACCCTAACTGATTACAAATTCCTTGGTTGACGCCAAAGAAATCGTTGTCAAAAGCCGTGTGAACTGCATAAATGGCAATTTTATTTTCAATGGCTTTTATGACTGCTCTTTCAACATAATTTTTTCCGGTTAAAGATTTTAATCCTGAAAAAATAATCGGATGAAAACATACAATAAGATTACAATTTCTCTGGATCGCTTCATCCACAACGTTTTCCAAAGCATCGTGACACACCAGAATTCCGCTCACGTCACGATCCCAGGATCCGCATAATAATCCCACGTTATCAAAATCTTCTGCCTGGTTGATCTGTATTCTTTCTTCAATTTTTGAGATGACAGCTCTTAGTTTCATTGCTTACAAATTGTCTTTCAACGAAGATATTAATTTTTATTGAGGTTAAAAAAAAGAAAAATTTAATCTCTTTTAAACAAAAAAGAGCCGACTTATCATAAGCCGGCTCAGATTGATGCTAAAATAAATTATTACTAATCTTTAAATAAAGAAACTCGTGTGAATGAATCTACTAAAACATTACAATTGGTGTCTGATTCCATAAAAAGCTGGTAACCTCTTCCGGGATCAAGACTTGCTGCATCTGCAATGGTAAAAAAGTAGAAGGTTAAAAGGTTACCTACTCCGCTGGATCCGCTTGGTAAAAGCTGTATAGAAGTAACTTCGAAACCCGAGTCAGGATTTCTAAATGTAGCTTTTACAGAGCCTGAAGAATTGGAACCTGGGGTAACATTAGCAATGAGCCTCCAGATATGTACTTGTCCATAAATTTCATTTTCTCTCCATTTTCCTGATGCAGAAGTATAAATATTTGCCGTTACACCGGGAAAAGGAACAGTAGTTTCAGGCCAGCTTGTGGTGGGGCTCGGAGCAAAAACAAGCGGTGTAGCATATAAGACCTGTTGTTTTGGGCCATATCCGCTTCCAGAAGCTGTTAGGTTAATAGAAGGTTTTACATTTGCGTTTCCAGAATTTACTTTGACAACACCGTCGTTGCCTGCCTGAGAAGATGTGGTAACAAAAAGTTGTCTCCAACTCGTTCCGTCCCAATACTGAAAAGTATTAGAGGTTGTATTGAAAATAAGTGTACCACTGGTAAGATTTGGGTTGACTACACCTGCAGGAGGGACTGTAAGCGGGTCATTATCTGCCAAGTTTGCATTTCTGTCTGCATCTGAAAGACGCGGAATTAAAATTCCTTTCTGATTTGAAACAATATCCAATACTGAAGCTCCATTCGGAGTGGTCGTGTTGATCCCAACTTGAGCAATGGATAAGCCGTAAAGAAAAATTGGGATCATTCGTGTAAAAATTCTTATCATGATGTTAGTTTTGTAGAATAAAATTACATTCTTTGCTTTAATTTATGTTAAAAAAACAATTTTTATATGTCATATTTTATTCGTAAATTTATATTAATTAAGTCACTGAAAACCATTACTTTAAACTGTAATAATTCACAATTAAATGACGAAAAAACTTTTAACATTTCGAAAAACATTTTAACAATCAAATATTCCTTGCTCTGAACTTCAAAATTATTAACTTCGTTGTGAAATAAATAAAGACCCGATGGAAAGAGAACATAACCTTGTTCCCGAAGACAAACTCTGGAAAAGACATCTTTATCGAATAATTTACCGTTCCGATACGAAGCTTGGAAAACTGTTTGATATCATTTTACTCTCTTTAATCCTTATCAGCACTACTATCATCATGATGGAAAGCGTGCCAAAACTGGACGAAAAATTCCATTATACTTTCCTTATTTTAGAATGGATCATTTCTTTGATTTTCACTATAGAATATATGTCCAGAATTGCCATTGTAAAAAATAAAAAACATTATATTTTCAGTTTTTTCGGGATTATTGATTTTCTGGCTTTAATACCTTTTTACCTGAGCCTTTTCATTCCGGTCACCAAGTATTTCCTGATTTTCAGAATGTTGAGAATGTTAAGAATTTTCAGGATTTTCAATTTATTGGATTTCATGAATGACGGATACCTCATCGTAAGAGCCTTAAAAAACAGTTCCAGAAAAATCTATATTTTCCTGCTGTTTCTGATTATTTTTTCAGTAATTGTCGGCTCGTTAATGTTTATGGTGGAAGGAGGAAGACCGGGCTTTGAAACCATTCCGCAATCGATTTATTGGGCGGTTGTAACAGTAACTACCGTCGGATACGGAGATGTTTCTCCCATTACTCCAATGGGA
>CBFGVN010000549.1:0-2422 GCA_965651845.1 uncultured Chryseobacterium sp.
AGCTAATAAGTTATATCTTGAGACTGATGATGAGATATCCTAAAAATTGGATATATGTAATGTATGGAATATTTATTATCCCAGTTTGGCTGATTTTATTTTATGAAATTCAGATCGGAAGAGTCGGGGGATACTATTTTTATATTCTTTTTTCTTCTCTCGTCTACAGTCCTGTTCTAGCTTTAGTTTACATCTTTTACACATATCGGATGAATATTCTATATAAATTAAATAAAAATTAAGAAAATGAATCACTTTGAACTCATCAAAAAAGTAGAATGGAAAGACCTGAAATCTCTTTCTACCAAAGAAATGTTGATTGAAAATAACATCAGTCTGCCTTGGTTACTCATTTCCTTATTTTTAGCTTACAGGGGTTATTATTGGGCGGCACTTCCGTTTTCGGGATTTTATTTTCTAACGGCCCTCAGACAGGTTCATAATGGTTTTCATAATTCGTTGGGAACGGGAAAACTTCTCACTTGGCTGTCTTTGTATCTCAACAGTATCTCTATGATGACATCGATTCATGCAGTAAAATTCAATCACATCAGACATCATAAATTCTGCCTTTCTGAAGAAGATTATGAAGGAAAATCTGCTTCAATGAAATGGTACGAAGCTATTTTGTATGGTCCAAAACATATGTTTCTCATTCATTGGATCACTTTTAAAAAAGCAAATAAAAATTATAGGAAGAATATGATTTTAGAATTAATTTCAATTTCAATTTTTGTAATTATCATATTTTATTTTAAAATTAATTTTTTAATATATCACATTGTAATCATGTTTTTTGGAGAATTTTTAATGGCGTTTTTTGCAGTCTGGACGGTTCATCACGACACTCATGAAAACCCGAACATTGCGAGAACACAACGCGGATTCTGGAAAAATAAATTGACATTCAGCATGTTTTATCATATGGAACATCACCTTTTTCCTGCTGTTCCCACTATAAAACTACCAAAACTGGCAGAAAGGATTGATAAAGTTTTACCGGAACTGGATAAAAAACAAACATTTTAAGACAGGTTAAATGTGATTTAATTTAATTAAAAAAACAGAAATAAATGTCAATAATCCATTTAAAAACAATAATAAAAGCTGATATTCAAACCGTTTTTGATTTGGCAAGAGATATCGATTTACATCAAAAATCTACTTCAAAAACCAAGGAAAAAGCAATTGCAGGTCGAACTTCCGGGCTAATTGAGGAAGGCGAAACCGTAACCTGGCGGGCAAAGCATTTAGGAATTTACCAAACTTTAACCACAAAAATCATCAGCATGGAAAAGCCATATCAATTCACAGACGTCATGCAGAAAGGAGCTTTCAAATCAATGAGACATCAGCATATTTTTAAGCAGGAAGGCAAGAACGCAATCATGACCGATGTTTTCGAATTCGAATCACCCATTGGAATTATCGGGAAAATTTTCAATAAACTTTTTCTTAAAAATTATATGAAAAAATTTCTTTTAGAACGGAATCAGTTAATAAAAATCACTGCAGAAAATATTTTGCATAACAATAAAAACAGTTAGTATTAGCGGTGTCATGCCGAGCTCGTCGAAGTATCTGAGCCATAAACTAACAACCATCAATCAATAACAAAAAAATCATGAATTTTCTAAAAGCCGAATGGCGAAAATTAGCCATCATCAACTACGAAATTAGCCCCGAAGTCCTTATAAAATACCTCCCAAAAGGTACAGAACTCGATTTCTATCAAGGAAAATGCTATCTAAGCTTAGTGGGTTTTATGTTTTTAAATACTAAATTATTAGGACTTCCAATTCCTTTTCATAGAAATTTTGAAGAAGTAAATTTAAGATTTTATGTTAAGAAAAAAGAGGGCAACGAATGGAAACGGGGAGTAGTTTTCATCAAAGAAATTGTACCGAAACCGGCTTTAAGTTTTGTCGCAAATTCCATCTATAAAGAAAATTACAAAACCATGCCAATGAAAAATAGTATTCATGAAAAAGGTAAAGAATTATTAATAAAATACTCTTGGAAAGACAAAAGTTGGCATTCAATTGAAATTACAGCAGAAAATGAACGGTTAAAAATGGAAACCAATTCAGAATTTGAATTCATCACGGAACATTATTTTGGTTTTACAAAAAAAGGAAATAAAACTTCAGAATATGAGGTTTGCCATCCAAAATGGGATTATTATTTCATCAAAGACCATCAGTTGGAAATTGATTTCGAAAAAATCTACGGGAAGGATTTCGGATTTTTAAGTCATCAAAAACCCATCTCCGTCATGCTTGCAGAAGGCTCTGAAATTGAAGTGAAAACAAAAAGATACCTAGTTTAAGGTATCGTCAAAATAGTATTTGTGATGTCATGCTGAAGCTTGTAGAGGTATCCGAACAAAAACTAGTAAAAAATAACTATTAAGCAAAACAAA
>CBFGVN010000550.1:0-2408 GCA_965651845.1 uncultured Chryseobacterium sp.
TATAATTTTGAATCTGCTTTTCGTTTTTCTCATTTTCTTCACCTGTTTTAAAATCAACAATAATATATCCTTCATTGCTTTTCAAAATCCGGTCGGGGCGATAAATTTGGCTTTCCCCGTTTTCCGAAATCATAATATCTTTTTCATTGATCACTTCCCATTTTTCGTCAAAAAACTCAGAATATGTTGTAATGATTTGTTCTAACGTTTTCTGAATTTCAGTTCTTTCCTCGGTTGTGATTTGCCCTTCCAGAACATAACTTTCCAATACCTTGGCAATATCCTTTTCCGTATTGATTTTGGATAATAATTCGTGAACAAAAAGACCAATTCTCACCTTTTCCACTCTTACCTGATAATTTTTGGACGGAGTAGCAATTTTTATAGAAGTGTTTTTTTCATTAATATTTTTCAGAATTCGGATGTCTTTTGTTTTAAATGATGAGGTTTTATCTTTTGAATGCTTTTTTAACATATCGGGATTGACTTCATATAAATCAAATTGATCCAGATTTTCGGTATTTTTTGATTGAAGAAATTCTAAAAGTTCTAAATTATTCGAAGTTTTATTAGCTTTTTGAATATAAAAAAACAACTGCTCGACCGGCCTTGTAGTTGCAACATATTGTAGACAGAGCCTGTCAACAAAATTTTTATAAGAATTCTGTCGGTTGAATTTTTCAATTTCTTCATCATAAGCTTCTAAATTTTTACTGAACTGATTAATATTCACTGATTTTAAAGACACATCATTACTCGTCTCAAACCAGTTGGTGAATTCGGCGTCCCGGTTTTTATTCATCATCGGGATAAAGACGATCGGGAACTCAAGACCTTTTGCCTTGTGAATCGTCATGATTTGGATGGCATCTATATTTTCCGAAGCCTGAATGGTATAAGAAGATGCTTCTTCATCCCAATATTTCAGGAATTCTTTCGTGCTCGCACCTGCATTTTGAGTAAAATTGAACAGCATTTCCAGAAAGTTCAGAAGGAAATCCGTTTCCTTATTTTCAACCGAAAACTCGTTGATGTAATATTCTACAAAATTGTATAAATTAAATTTTGGAAAATGATCCTGTTTAAGTTTTACAGCATATTTCTGTTGAACAAATTGTAAAATTTCTTCATGAAACTCAATTTCCAGAATTTCTTTCATCTCCAAAGTGAAATCTGCCATGTGAATTCTTCCCAATTTATTCAGATAATACATCATCATAATTAAATTGGGCTTATTCTTCGGATTGACTTCCCATTTCAAAAACTCAATGACGGCTTTCAGCGTGTTGGATAATTCCAACGTCAGACCTTTTTCGGAGATCGTTTTGATATTTGTTTCTTCGCCTTTGTAATTAACTTTTAGATTTCCTAATTTTTGTGAATAGCTGAAAATATCAAAATTTCCACGGCAAAGAATCGTAATATCAGAAAATTTAAAACCATTATCCAGAATTTCCTGAATATCTTTCCTCATTCTTTCGGAGGTGTCGTTGTAAAAATCTTCGTTGGTGAGATTTTCGATGAGGTTTACTTTTACGCGGCCTTCTATATTTGATTTCGGATTTTGTTCGGCATCCGTTCCGAAGATATTTTTATGTTCTTCCTCTAAAATATCGGAGTGAAATTTATACAGCTCATTATTGAATTTTACAATATTTTTTGCACTTCTCCAGTTGTCTTTTAAAATTAAAAGTTCGGCTTCTTTTGGTGAAATTTCCTTTTTATTGATAATATCCAGCATCAGCTTGCTTTCCCCGCCGCGGAAACGATAAATACTCTGTTTCGGATCTCCTACCAACGTAAAAGAAGTATTTTCAGTGGAAACAGAATGATCTCTTAACGGAACAAAATTCTGCCATTGCAATTCGGAGGTATCCTGAAATTCATCAAAAAAATAATGTTGAAACTGCGAACCAACTTTTTCATAAATAAAAGCAGACGGTTCATTCCGAAGGTTTTCATTAATTAAAATATTGAATTTTGAAAGTAAAACCAGATCATTTTCCTCTTCAATTTTTTTCAATTCATCCTGAATATCTTTATTAACTTTCAAAGGAAGAAGTGCCGATAAAATTTTCTCTTTTTTCTGCGTTTCAATGTATAAAAGAATCAGCTGCATTCTGTTTTCCAACAGCTGATCCAGAATTTCGAATATTTCAGGTTCTTTATTTTTTGCTTTTGATGAAGCCCCTTTTCTGTAATTGTTGACAACCGATTCTTCCGCAGTCGTGGGAAAAGGAAATCCAGGTCTTTTTTGATTGTAAAAATCTAAAACTTTAGTAAAAAATCCTCCAATTCCGTTTTTTCCCTGCGCAAAATCTTCAATTTCTATATTTCTTGATTGAAATAGCTCAATTGATTTTGTCGCAAGTTCAATAGCTTGCTTTTTATTCAATACAATCTCTTTT
>CBFGVN010000551.1:0-2408 GCA_965651845.1 uncultured Chryseobacterium sp.
ATTATTCAGCATTTATGAGTGAAGAAAAAGCAATTGTTGCTAATCTTAAAAAAGTATTTTTAATGGTTTCAGGGGCTGCTCTTCAAAAATATATGATGGATATTGAGAAACAGCAACATTTATTATTGAATGCTTCTGAAATTCTGAACCAGATCTACATGGCGGAATCTGCAATTTTAAGAGCAGAAAAACACTTCTCTCCTGATTCTGTAGAAGCGGCAATGGCTCAGTTAAACCTTTACAAAGCTGTTGAAAAAATCGTCGTAGCTGCAAAAGAAGGAATTGTTTCTTTCGCGGAAGGTGATGAACAGAGAATGATGCTTTCCGGCCTTAGAAGATTCACAAAATATACCAACAACCAGAATGTAGTAGCTTTAACCGAAAAAGTAGCAGCTCATTTCATCGGAAAAGGAAATTATTAATGAACTCACATAAATTTGATTATTTTTTGATAAGCAAAAAGCGTTTCTTTTAGGAAACGCTTTTGTTTTTTGAAAAACCACTTTTAAGTGAAGAATTTATTTTTTATTTTCGTCCCAGATTTTAACGGAAAAATATAAAAGCATTGGCTTTTCTTGTCTTGATAAACTGGCACTTTACATGATGAACAAGAATTCGCAATGCTCACGCTTTGGCGTGGGCTTGTTTATTTGTTCATCGGGTATGCCAGTACCTTCAAGACAATAGACATAGTTCCACGCTCTTTTTTTTGGCAAAAAAGCAAGGAACAATTTGTAAATATTTTTTGAAATCCTGATTTACTCTGCGTATTAAAAGGAAAGCTTAGAGAGTTTTAAAATCAGGTAGGGATTGAAATATTTAAAATAAAAAAAGGTTGGACTCGCCGAAAACCAGCCTTCCGAAAGGAAAAATTAACGTATCAGTGCTGATACTTTAATACAATAAGTAGGAAATGATTCTAAAAACACTTTAAAATGAAAAAAACATTATTAACACTTTGTTTATTGGGAGCTATTGTAGTTTCTGCATTTCCCTTTAGAACGTCTTGTGGAATGGTTGTAAATGTATCAGAAGGAATAACATTTCATACCAATGAAACATTAGAACAGTCTTTAGCTGGATTAGATAGATATCTTTGTCATTCAAATACACAGGCTTCACAAATAGTAATTTACGGACATTAAAATTTTAAATGGTAGTTGTTTCGGCAACTACCAAATTTAATTATGAAGTATTATTTAGTTATTATGATATTTTTATTCACAAAAGTATCATCCCAAATAAAATTCAATGTTGAATACGAGGCAGATTACGAATTGAATTATAAAGATTTCAGCACAGATGTTGCAAAAAGCAAAACTACGTTTGCATTATTAATGAATCGCAATGAATCATATTTTAAGAATATGAATAAATATATAAAGGATTCATTAATATATGAAAAGAAGATTATTTTGTCTGGAAATGCCTATAAAGATATGAAGATGACGGGAAAGTATTATAGTAATTTTCCTGAAACGATTGGTATTACTTCTTCTAAAATATATGTAAGTCTTGTTGCATTTGACAGTTATTTTAAATACGAAGAAGATAATAATATAAAGTGGCAATTACAGAATGATTTTAAAACAATAGGTAAATATAAAGTTCAAAAAGCAACAACCAAAAAATATGGAAGAACGTGGATAGCATGGTTTGCAAAAGATATTCCTTTTCCTTTTGGACCTTACAAATTCAGTGGATTACCCGGATTGATTCTAGAGGTATTTGATGATAAAGATGATTATCATTACTCGTTATACAAATTTGGAAAGCGAAAATATGTATGCAATTCTGCTAATATGTATAAAAATGCGAAGTTTGTAGACAAGAAAAAAATATTTGATTATAGAAGAAAATCTTTGCTGGATATTAATAAATTCAAAGAATTAATTGATGACCCAGAAGTTATACAGACTATCATTAAAAGAGCTCCAGTTGTGGCCAAAAGCTATAATCCAATAGAATTATCGATTGATTAAGTTATTTACTAAATGAAAAAAGAATGGGGTTTCAGGAAGCAGCATTTGCATTACTCATAAATGGCAAAGAATCTTATGTTAAAAGTATGAATAAATATATTGGAGATTCTTTTAAGCTTGAAAAAAAATTGTGTCTTCAGGAGATAATATAAAAACATCTCTGTCTGAGATATTTTTTATTTTAAAAAAATTATTTATTTTTATTAAAAAATTCACACTAATGAGATTATTGTGACAGAAACTGAAAACCAAATCAAAACTAAATATTAGACCATGGGAAAATTTATTATTACAAAAAGAAACAACAACGAGTATCAATTCAATTTAAAGGCAGGAAACGGACAGGTTATTTTGACAAGTCAGGGATATGCCTCAAAATCTTCGTGTGAAAATGGCATCGATTCGGTAAAGAAAAACTCACGGGAT
>CBFGVN010000552.1:0-2396 GCA_965651845.1 uncultured Chryseobacterium sp.
GAGACTCCGGCCCGAAGGGCCGGAGTCTTTTTATATCTATGATTTACTTTTAATATCTGGTGGTTGAGGTTCTCAAAAATCATCAATCAGTTTCAGCTTATTCATCAATAAGAACGGGCTTTAGCCGGTTTTCAAAAATCCATCAATCAAAATAGGCTTTAGCCAAAACTTAAAGATAAAGGAAAAGTATCATAAAACATCTGTGTCATTCGTGAAAAATTAGTGAAATTTGTGTTTAAATACATCCATCTCAGTAATTAATTTCTTAAAATAATCCCCACACTTCGCAATATGCGTTCCATACCATGAAAAAGCTTCTCCATCTACGATCATAATCTTTTTCTCGGGATAAAATTCCCTCAGTTCTTCAACATGTTTTTCTTTAAAAGGAAAAGGCTCTGAAGACAGCATGATCACGTCTGCTTCAGCTAAATCCTCTGTCCTGATTTCCGGATAGCGGGCCCTGTCTTTAAAAATATTTTCAAAACCGATCTCTGATAAAATTTTATGGATAAAAGTATCGGAGCCCACCGTCATATAAGGATTTTTCCAGATGAGATAAGCGGATTTTATAGAAGAATTAATTTTAGTTTGATTTAAAATTTCATAAATCTTAAGATTAAAAAGTTGTGCTTTGTCTTCTTTATGAAAGGTTTTCCCAAGATTTTTAAGTAAATAATAATTGTCCTCAATCGTCTCAACGTTCGTAACCATTACTTTGAAATCATCCATCAAAGCTTCTACCTGTTCTTTGATGTTTTCTTCTTTGTTAGCCAGAATAAGATCTGGTTGTAAGGCTCTGATTTTATCGATATTAATATTTTTCGTTCCGCCGATTACGGCTACGTTTTTCACTTTTTCTTTAGGATGGATACAGAATTTCGTCCTTCCGATCACTTCATTTTCGGTAAGACCTAAATCAAATAAAGCCTCAGTAATAGAGGGAACAAGAGAAACAACTTTCATTTTAGTATTTTAGACTTTGGCTAAAATTACAAAAGTTTGCCCGTTAAGAAAAGTCCTGCTACGGAAAAATAGATAATAAGTCCCGTAACGTCTACCAAAGTCGCTACAAATGGAGCATAAGAAGTTGCGGGGTCAAGATTTAATTTCTTTAAAATAAATGGAACCATCGAACCGGAAAGAGTTCCCCAAAGTACGATCATCACCAAAGAAACGCCCACACTCAAGCCTACAAAAGGCCAGTATATTCCATAGTTGAAAAAGCCTGCTTCGTGCCAGATCATAATTCGTAAAAAACCGATAATCCCCAAAATCCCACCTAAGAATAACCCGGTGAAAATTTCTTTTTTCATGACGTACCACCAGTCTTTCAGACCTATTTCCTGAAGCGCCATTGCCCGGATAATCAATGTTGCAGCCTGCGAACCGGAATTTCCGCCGCTGGAAATGATCAGCGGAACAAATAAAGCCAGCACTACAGCTTTCGCTATTTCATCTTCAAAATATCCCATCGCTGAAGCAGTCAGCATCTCAGAGAAAAAAAGGATGATCAGCCACATTCCTCTCTTTTTTACCATTTCGATCAGAGAAGTTTGCGTATAAGGAACATCCAAGGCTTCTAGACCCCCGAATTTCTGAATATCTTCGGTGTTTTGCTGCTCGATCTGATCAAGGATATCGTCGATGGTTACAATTCCTACCAAAACTCCTGCCTCCGTAATAATCGGAAGAGCAGCGCGGTCATATTTTTCAAAATATTGTACCGCATCCTCTTTTGAAGTCGTAGT
Organism: uncultured Chryseobacterium sp.; assembly: GCA_965651845.1. Taxonomy (GTDB): domain Bacteria; phylum Bacteroidota; class Bacteroidia; order Flavobacteriales; family Weeksellaceae; genus Chryseobacterium. Next base: position 1,752 of record CBFGVN010000552.1, read on the forward strand.
AGTAATAGCAACGAAATGATTATCAGTGATTTCTGAAACCAAAGTATCTTCTTCCGCCAATAGTAAACTTCCCAGGGCAATATCATCAATCAGTCGGTTTCTTTCATCAACTACATACAGGTAATTCATGGTTTCTACCTTGCTGCCGACTTTTTTAATCTGTTGAAGACATCTTTTTATCGTCCATTCTTTACGAATCTGGATATAATAAGGCGTCATCAGACGGGCAATGGAATCGGAATCGTAGCCCAAAAGTTTTAGGGCAATTCTTCTTTCCTGCGGATTAAGATGATTGATGGAATATTTAATAAGCTCATCCGGAAAGTCCTCAAACAGGGCAGTCCTGTCATCCGGGGTCATCGCATTCAAAATCTCGGAAACTTCGTCGCTTCCGATACTTCTGATGGTTTCTTCCTGAAAGTCCGGATCAAGATGAGAAAAAACGTCGGCTTTATATTCCTTCGGAACTTTCAAAAACGCCAGGAGCCTCTCATCAGCGGGAAGTTCACTGAGGGTTTCGGCAATATCGGCAGGATTGAAGATAAGTTCGTCTTTAGAATTCAAAACGTCAATTTTTTTAGATATGCAAAAATAATCCAAATTTTTAAGACTGACCAGCGAAGTGAGAAATTTAAGGATTTATTA
>CBFGVN010000553.1:0-2389 GCA_965651845.1 uncultured Chryseobacterium sp.
TATTAATTATGAGCAATCTCTACAAACTGCTTATGAACAAACAAAACTGGAAGGCATTATTCCTGCTTTAGAAAGCGCTCATGCGTTGGCTGTTTTAAAGAAAAAAAGCTTTGATTCTAGGGATATTATCGTGATTTGCCTGAGTGGCCGGGGAGATAAAGATATGGAAACGTATTTAAAAAAGATGGATGAAGGAAATCTGAAGATGGAAGTTTAATTCATTTATAAAAATGAAAATTTGTCAACTTAAACTCAATGTAAATTTATGAACTACAATAACTTCGAGCTTCCCACATCTGGCATCCAGCCTAAAAAGCTCAACGTATACTTCACAGCGGGAATTCCCAAATTGGAAGATACCACTGAAATTATAAAGTTAATACAGAATTCCGGTGCCCATATGATGGAAATCGGAATGCCTTACTCCGATCCTGTTGCCGACGGACCAATTATCTCCCAAGCTCACGAACTGGCATTGAAAAACGGAATGACGATTTCGACATTATTTTCTCAGTTGAAATCCATTAAAAATGAAATTAAAATTCCGGTGATTCTAATGGGATATATCAATCCTGTTTTAAGCTTTGGTTTTGAAAATTTTTGTAGAGAATGCTCTGAAAGTGGAGTTTCCGGATTGATTATTCCCGATCTTCCTCCCATTGAATTTGAAAAAATTTATAAGAAAATTTTAGAAAAATATAATTTAAATTTCACTTTTTTGGTCACTCCCGAAACTTCCGAGGAAAGAATTTTATATCTGGATTCCCTCAGTTCAGGATTTCTGTACGCCGTAAGCTCTTCATCTACAACAGGAAACGAAAACACTGAATTAAAAAGCGAAGATTATCTTTCAAAATTAGCCTCTCTTCCTTTAAAAAACCCTGTCATGATAGGTTTTGGAATTAAGTCAAAAGAAGATTTTGAAAACGTCACCGAAAAAGCAGATGGAGGGATCATCGGGACAGCCTTTGTGAAAATTTTACTACAAAATAGAGATTGGAAGAAAAATGCAATAGATTTTGTCCATTCCATACAAGGGTAAAAATCACTAAATTTGTATATTCAAAAAAAGGTATGAACACACATCAGAATAAAGCAGTAGAATTTGAAGATTTAGGAATAAAAGAATATCAGCCCGCCTGGGATTATCAGGAAAAACTGATGAAAGACATTATTGACATCAAAATAAAAAATCGTGATCTGCCTGCTGAACAACATATTACAACCTCTAATCACTTTCTTTTAGTCGAACATCCACATGTCTATACGCTTGGGAAAAGCGGACATGAAGAAAATATGCTGGCTGGAATGGATCAGTTAAAGGAGATTGACGCTACTTTCGTAAAAGTGAATCGTGGTGGGGATATTACCTATCATGGGTACGGACAAATCGTCGGCTACCCCATCCTAGATCTTGAAAATTTTTTCACAGACATTCATTTATACATGAGAAATCTGGAAGAAGTAATTATCCGAACAATTGCAGAATATGGTTTAAAAGGAGAACGTTCCCAAGGTGAAACCGGAGTATGGCTGGATGTCGGAAAACCTTACGCTAGAAAAATCTGCGCAATGGGCGTAAAAGCCTCTCGTTGGGTAACTTTACATGGTTTTGCATTGAACGTAAATACCGATATGCGTTATTTTGAATACATTATTCCCTGTGGGATCAAAGATAAGCAGGTAACTTCCATCAAAAGAGAGCTGGAAAGAGATCTGACTCCTGAAGAAATGGAAGATATTAAAGCTAAGATAAGAAAGCATTTTTCGGATGTTTTTGGGGCGGAACTAAATTTCAAATAACTAAAATCGATTGCAAATTAATACCATGAAAGCAGCATCTATTATTTTTATTTTTTCAACCACATTTTTATTAAACTGTACAGAAAAAAAGCCCGGAACGAAAATCATTGATAATACATTGGGTTTCAATATGACAGTTCCCGGTACCTTTCCAAAACTAGATAATTCAGCAAAAGAAGGGGAACTAAAAAAAGGGACAAGACAACTTAAAAAATTGCACGATTCAGAATTAGAATTTGACTTGTCTAGTATTGAGAGTGCCAGTGTTTTTCGTCATGATGACAATAATTTATTCCTGCTGAATATCAAAAATTATAATATAAATAATCAAGGTAATTATCATGAAGCAATAAATGAACTAAATAGATTTGCATATCAAACACAAGCACTAAACTGTCCGATTGCTAAATTAGATTCTGTTACTTTTATTGAAGGAGTAGGTGGTGTTGTTTTTTTGTGGTTTTTTTTTTTTATTTTATTGTATTGATAGTGAATAGATATATTTGATACAAGTCATAACTTATAAATTAGTTCGTAATAGTCTTATGTTTTTATATAATGGGTATTAATGATTATGTTAATTTTT
>CBFGVN010000554.1:0-2376 GCA_965651845.1 uncultured Chryseobacterium sp.
GTGATTTTGAGAAGTGATAGCCACTCTGTTTTTCTCTAAATCCAACACCGGGTGATTTCCTCCTCTGTGACCAAATTTTAACTTGAAAGTTTTTGCTCCGCAAGCCAAACCGATTAACTGGTGTCCCAAACAGATTCCGAAAATTGGAACTTTTCCTAATAATCCGCGAATCATTTCCAGAGCGTGTTGGTTGTCTTCCGGGTCACCGGGACCGTTTGACAACATCACTCCATCAGGATTCATGAGCAAAATCTCTTCTGCCGTTACATCCTGAGAAACTACTATGATATCGCAGTTTCTTTGAGATAACTCCCTGATAATCCCTAATTTAGAGCCAAAATCTACCAATACTACTTTAAAACCTCTTCCAGGGTTTGCGTAAGGAGTCTTTGTAGAAACCATTTCCACCTGATTGGTAGGAAAAGTTGTTGATTTTAGTTCTGCAACTACAGTATGATCATCAGCGTCAGCATTTACAATTTTTCCTTTCACCACTCCGTGGTTACGAAGAATTCTGGTCAGTCTTCTTGTGTCGATTCCTGAAATTCCTGAAAGGTTTTTCTTTTTAAATAATTCATCTAAAGTAATCTGAGTACGGAAATTTGAAGGCAGATCACAAATTTCTTTTACGATAAGACCTTTGATAGCCGGCTCAATACTCTCATAATCATCTCTATTAATCCCATAGTTTCCGATAAGCGGATAGGTCATACATACAATCTGGCCGCAGTATGAAGGATCAGAAATAAGTTCCTGATACCCCGTCATTCCGGTATTGAAAACCACTTCTCCTGCAGTTTCCAATTCTGCTCCGAAACCTTCTCCATGAAATACTTCACCGGACTCCAGTATTAATTTTTTCTTCATTTTAAACTTTTATCTCTTATTATTTATTTTTTATTATCAGGTCGCCCTTACAGGGCTTGGATTATCTTATTTTTTTGTTCCATGGGTTTTACCCATGGCTATTAACAGGTCGCTCCTATGGAGCTCAGATTATCTTTTTTTCCCATGAGTTTTACCCATGGCTATTAATAGGTCGCCCCTCCGGGGCTCTCAAAACTTCTCTTTTATTTTTTACTTGATTCTTTTTACTTGGCTCTTATTTAAAAGTATACCCTTCTTTTTCCAAAGCCTCTTTTAAAATCGCCATTCTTGCGAAAACGCCATTTTCCATTTGCTTGAACACCCTTGAACGTTCGCATTCTACCAAATCTGTATCAATTTCAACCCCTCTGTTGATCGGAGCAGGATGCATGATAATGGCTTCTTTTTTCATGACTTTTTCTCTTTCTTTCGTTAAACCATATTTTCTGTGGTATTCCGAAGCGGAGAAACTCATTTTGGCATCGTGTCTTTCGTGCTGGATTCTCAATAACATTAAAACATCAACCTCAGCAATTAATTCATCTACATTTAAGTAGGTTCCGTTAATCAAAGCTCCTTCATCAAACCATTGTTCCGGGCCTGAGAAGTAAACTTTTGCACCTAATCTTCTTAAAGCTTCAGCGTTTGAATTCGCCACTCTGCTGTGCTTTACATCTCCTACGATTCCTACTTTTAAGCCTTCAAATTTCCCGAATTCCTGATAAATCGTCATCAAATCGAGCATACATTGCGATGGATGGTTTCCCGTTCCATCTCCTCCGTTGATCACAGGAATTTTTATATTTTTCAATTCATCAAAATATCTGTCTTTTTTATCTCTGATTACCACCAGATTTACACCTAAACTTTCTATCGTTTTCACCGTATCATAAAGGCTTTCACCTTTGTTTACCGAACTGTGAGATGCATCAAAAGGTACTACCTGCAAGCCTAATTTTCTTTCGGCAATATCAAAACTTGTTTTTGTTCTTGTACTGTCTTCGAAGAAAAGATTTGAGCAAAAAACCTCTCCTTCAATTTTAGCAGTTTTCCCGTTTGCAAAAGCCAAAGCTTCTGTCAGTATACTATTGATTCTCTCGGTGCTTAGTTCTGTAATCGTAAACATAATTTCTTAATTTTTTACAAAAAAAAAGCGAAGAAAATATCTTCGCTTAAAATAAATAAATATCGTATAGGGCGCTATCGCCCGGTAATTCTAATGATATAAATACTGTGTTATTCATTAGGTGCAAAGATACAACAATTTTACAAACTGACAAAACCAAAATTTGATTTAGATTAAAAAACCTTAATCTCTATTGATTTTCATTTATAAATGTTATTTTTGTTAAAACTCAACCTTATTACTATATGGATTTAAAAGACAAAATGATTCTCAGTATTATTCAGGAAGATTCTACTTTATCGGTGAAAGAAATTTCAGAAAAGATAGGTCTTACATTCACCCCTACTTACGAGCGTATCAAACAGCTTGAAAAACAAGGAATT
>CBFGVN010000555.1:0-2374 GCA_965651845.1 uncultured Chryseobacterium sp.
TTATAAACTAAAATCACTCTACCGCCACAGAATCGTCCCCACGTCCATCAGCAACAGCATGAATATTTCCGTTATCATCAATTAAAACCATTTCCGTTCTCCCGATCTGGTTCCATTTTTCTGCTTTGTAGCCAAGCTTTTCCAGATCTTTTAGGGTAGTTTCAGGGAAATTTTTTTCAAAAGCTACGATTTCAGGAAGCCATTGATGGTGGAATTTTGGAGAGTTTACGGAAAGATTCGCATTCAGCTTAAAATCAATAACATTTACAATGGATTGATAAACAGAAGTTGGAATGGTAGTTCCCCCCGGAGTTCCTACTACCATATAAGGTTTTCCGTTTTTCAAAACAATAGTCGGAGTCATGGAAGAAAGCATTCTTTTATTAGGCTGAATGGAATTTGCCTCTCCGCCAACAGCTCCGTACATATTGGGAACACCTGGTTTTACGGAGAAATCATCCATTTCATTATTTAAGAAAAATCCGGCTCCGGAAACGACAACCTTGCTGCCGTACAATCCGTTTAATGTTGTGGTAACGGCTGCTGCATTCCCATCTTTATCGATGATGGAAATGTGGGTTGTTTCTGTAGATTCTTTTGGCTGTTTGATAATTTTTCCGACTTCGGAGCTTGGAGTGGCTTTTTCAAAACTGAAATTTTTCCATCTGTTTTTTAAATAGTCATCAGAAATCAGATAAGAGCTTTTATCCTGAATAAAATCCGGATCGCCCATATATTCTGCTCTGTCGGCATAGGCTCTTCTTTCGGCTTCTACCATGATCTGAACGGCTTTTATAGAATTCTGCTGATATTCTTCCAGATTTTCATAACCAGACATTTTCAACATTTGAGCTAATAAAATCCCGCCACTTGAAGGCAGCGGCATGGAAACAACATTATTTCCTTTATAATCGAATTCTAAGGCTTTTCTCTCGGCAACTTTATAGTTTTTAAGATCTTCCAAAGTGATAATTCCGTTTCCTTTTTTCATTTCAGCAACGAGAAGATCGGCAGTTTTTCCTTCGTAAAATCCTTTTAAACCTTGTTTTTGAATTAATTTCAAAGTTTCGGCCAATTCTTTTTGAACTAAGATATCTCCGGCTTTCCAGGGAATATTTTTTACAAAAACAATGGAAGATTTATTATGCTTTTGGAAATATTCTTTGCTTGCATTTAATAAATTCGCTTCCTGTTCAGTGATGGCAAATCCTTTTTCTGCCAAATCAATGGCAGGCTGAATCAACTGATTCATAGGAAGTTTGCAATGCTTTAAAGTAGCAAAGAATCCGGCAACACTTCCAGGAACTCCGACAGCCAGCCTCCCATTTTGCGAAAGATCTGTATTGGCTTTTCCGTTTTTGTCAATATACATGTCGTGTGTAGCTTTTCCAGGAGCGGTTTCACGGTAATCTATAGTGAATTTTTCACCATTGTTTTTTACACCTACTAAAAATCCGCCGCCACCGATGTTTCCGGCTTGAGGATAAACTACTGCCAGAGCATATTGTGTCGCAACCATGGCATCGTAAGCATTGCCACCCATTTTCAGGATCTTTGCTCCGGCTTCACTGGCAAGCGGATGTGCGGAAACAACAACACCTTTGTTTTTAACTTTGGCTTCTTTTACGATGGTAATATCAGTGTATTGTGCTGAAAATGTGGAGGAAAATAGAATGAACGAAATAATAATCTTTTTCATTTGCAAATTTTATAACCGAATTTACAATTTTGTTTTAAGATAGGCGCTAAAATATTTATTTTTGCTTTTGTCAACTAATAAAAATAAAAATGGAATCCCACACGGAAAGAATACTTATTACAGGTGCTTTAGGACAAATCGGCACCGAGCTTACAAACAGACTTGTTGAAATTCACGGTGCAGAAAATGTAGTTGCTTCAGGATTAGACAGATGGCAAAAAGGAATCACATCTGCTGGATATTATGAAAGAATGGATGTTACGAATACTCAGCTGGTAAGACAGGTAATTAAAGATTATGATATTACAACTGTTTATCATTTGGCGTCATTGCTCTCAGGAACTTCGGAAAAGCAGCCGATTTTTGCATGGAAACTGAATCTTGAACCTCTTCTTCATTTTTGTGAAATGGCAAAAGAGGGGCTTATCCAAAAGATTTTCTGGCCTAGTTCTATCGCTGTTTTCGGGAAAGGAATTCCAAAGGAAAATGTAGGGCAGGATGTCGTTTTGAATCCAACGACAGTTTACGGGATTTCTAAAATGGCAGGTGAAAAATGGTGTGAGTATTATTTTGACAAACATGGGGTAGATGTAAGAAGTATAAGATATCCGGGACTGATTTCATGGAAAACTCCTGCAGGCGGCGGGACAACCGACTATGCTGTTGAGATTTTCT
>CBFGVN010000556.1:0-2374 GCA_965651845.1 uncultured Chryseobacterium sp.
TGACAAAATATAACCTTCGCGAAGACAGAGCAGATGTTTTGTCACATGCTTTAAAGATCTTCAACAATGTGATGTCATGGTCGGAGATCAACAGGATTTTTGTTCCGAAAATCTCTGTTGCGGATGGACTTATCCATAATATTTACAGCAAATTGCAGCATAAAAAATAATTCACAGAATAAAAAGCCGGTCGATAAGATCGGTTTTGTTTTTTAGGAGCTGTTTCCCGCTTTCCTCTATATCTTTTGGGTTACGGCTTCCGCTTCGCTTCAGCCGCAACCCAAAAGGATGTCGTTTCAATCGGGGCTAGGGTATTTGTCGTTATTTCAATAGTCGAAGCCTTGTCAAGGCTCACGATTTCAACACTCTGTTTGTTATCCCGGAAAGATCTCAATATAGGTTTAAATTTTAAGTTTAATTAAGGATAAAGATTTATACTATTGTCCGACCTTTAACTAAATTTTCATCCACTTCATAATCCTTCAGGTATCGGATCTTCCTATTTTCATTACAGTACCTGATCGTACCGGCTTGGAGATACCTGAAATAACGAACCTCAGTGGGATATTGTGCTTCTAATTTATTAAACTCCTCTTCCAGTTCAGAAGCGTATTTGTAGTATAGAGAAATAACTTTATCGATTGCGTCCTGTTCATCACAGCTCTCAACTCTTTGGATAATCTTGACGGCATGCGCATATTGTTTGATTTCCTCTTTTTTCGCCTTATACGAATACAAATCAAGAAGAAGTCCTATGCTAATACCTGCATATTTGAAAATTTTTTCAAAAGTCCCGTTGTAATAGGTAGATGATGGCAGATCCTCATGTACATACCACAGTAGAGAAAACATTACTGGCATAGCGACATCATATGCCCTGCATTCAAGATATTCTTCAAGAGAAGACTCCTTCTTTTGCACTTCTATAGTACGCTGCACCAATACGTTCTCTAAATATTGTTCCATTTCAATTTTGAAAATACTTTTCGCATCTTTTGTCCAATCAGGTTCTGAACAAAAACTAGCTATCGGATAAAATAACTTATCATCAACGGGTTGTTCATTTAGTGCTGTCCTAAATCCAGCAATCGTACTGATAATGTGGTCTAGATCAACAGAATTATCAAAAAACTGATCATCTATTAAAGCCCACAAACTATAATATCTGCAAATAGATTTAAGTTTTTCTATACCCCCGAACGGATAAATGTAGGCTGTGAACTGGGCTCCGACAGCTATATAATCTCCATATAACTGTGTGTTTTCGTTCATCATATTAAAAACTTCCGTATTAAAAAACTCTTTCATATGATCTATCAGATCATTTAATTCAGGATGCACCGCAATGGGAAAATTAGAAACAAATAATGGAATATTCATTTTGTTTAATTTGAGTGGTTAATAGTTTTTCACAGAAAAGTATAGCTATCATTCAAAGCTGATATATTTGAATAATATTAACTCTAATTCTCTGATTTATAAATATAAAGATTTTAGTTTTTATAGTAACACCTATTTTATAAAAAATCTGTATAATTTTTGCTTTTTTTTAAAGTAAAGTGAATTTCTAAAACGTCATCAAAATAACAACACTAAAAAAATGAACTCAATTAAGATAATTCTCACAGGAGCAACAGGAATGGTAGGAGAAGGCGTTCTAATGGAATGTCTTGAAAACCCCAATGTTTCTGAAATTTTAAGCATAAGCAGAAAACCTTCCGGAAAAAAGCATGCTAAACTAAAAGAATATATCGTTTCAGATTTTCTAAAGATTGATCTGAACGATGAAAATTTAAAAGGTTATGATGCATGTTTCTTCTGTGCCGGAATCAGCAGTGTAGGAATGAATGAGGAAGATTATACCAAAATTACTTACAACACCACGCTACATTTCGCAAAAGCTGTTTTAAACCAAAACCCTGATATGGTTTTCAATTACGTTTCCGGAGCATATACTGATAAAACGGAAAGCGGTAAAATTATGTGGGCAAGAGTGAAAGGCAGAACGGAAAATGCATTAAGAAAATTAGGCTTCCGTTCGGAGTATAATTTTCGTCCCGGTTTCATGAAACCCGTTGAAGGTCAAGAGAATATAAAATGGTTTTTTAAACCTTTTATCTGGTTTTTTCCTGTGCTATTACCCTCAAAATCATTAACTTTGCACGACGTTGGCAAGGCAATGATCAATGCAGTGAAGAAAGGGTACCCAATCTCTACATTAGAAATTAAGGACATTAAAAATCTGGCGATATGAAAGAAATGTTAAAAAGAATTTTTCTGGTTGCCTTTATATTACTTGTTTTAGTTGCAATTTCGGGGTTTTTCTACATGCAAAAACATCCGCTGGACGGAAAAAAATCAACAGGAAAAAATC
>CBFGVN010000557.1:0-2360 GCA_965651845.1 uncultured Chryseobacterium sp.
GGTTTGATGATTTTAAATTTAATAAAGTTTTATAAAAATCTGCCATCTGATAGGTATTTGTCCATTTGATGACATCTTTTTCGAAGAATTCCAGTCGCTTCATATTGGGAAGTTCCTGCCCTGTCTATAATAAAGGAACACCAGTGCATCTTGAGGAAAATCAAGCCATTGGCTTGGTGCTAACGCCATATTTTTCATATTCCGTCCCGCTCCATGCATTTTAGTCGTGGTTTGTGGTAAAAGAAGCTCTCATTGAGCTGTCTCCAATAGCGGAATATTTTATCAGTAAATCTTTTAATTCCTGAAGCGGCTCATTTTTTTTGTAATAATCTTCAGATTTGTGCATCCATTTCCAGGAATAGCTTGCGTCGAAAACTTTTCCGTAATCCGGATTTTCCAATTCATCAAATTCGCCCAACCAAAAAAGAGGTTTTATTTTTTCAACTTCAGGACGAGCCTGCACCCAGAAATCTACTTCTACCCACGAAGCCAGGTCGCATCTAAAGCCGTCGATATTGGTTTCTTTCACCCAATATTTCATCGCATCGATCATGGCAAGGCGCATTTCCTGATTTTTGTAATCCAGCTCTATGATGTCATCCATTCCTGATGCACGGTGAAAGCTTCCGTCCGGATCTTTTAAATAAAATTCGGGATGCGTTTTTGTCCACACATGATCCCAACCTGTGTGATTGGCCACCCAGTCGATAAGAACTTTAAATCCCAACCGGTGAGCCTCGTTCACCATATGCTTAAAATCATCCAAAGTCCCGAATTCCGGATTGATAGAAGTGTAATTTGACGCCGCATACTGACTTCCCAGACTTCCTTTTTTATTTTGCTGGGCAATTGGAGTAATCGGCATAAACCAAAGTGTTTTTACACCCATTGCTTTTAATCTCGGCATTTCTTTTTCAAATGCTTTGAAGGTTCCTTCCTGTGTATATTGTCTTAGATTAACTTCGTAGATATTTGTGGTATGTTTCCAGTCTTTAGGTAAATCCTTCATGTTTTTTATTCTATTTTGAGTGGTACAGGAAACAATTCCCAGACCAATTACAGCTAATAAAATTAATTTTTTCATTAATCATTTTTAACAAATGTAGGGAATGTGATTATAAAAATGAATGATGAATAGTGAATTTTGTTTTGTAATTTGAATTTAATGTGGCTTCGAGAGCCTCAGCCACCAACTGTCATTGAAATTCAATTGTTAAATGAAATGATTCAGGTATCCTTGGTGGCAGAGGCTCTCTAAGCCACCAATCCATAAAAAAGCCCCGAATTTTCATTCAGGGCTGTATATTTTTGATATCTGCTGATTATCTTTCATCCTCATTATCGTCTTCTTCATCGAAGATATCATCGTTGTAGTCTTCTTCTTCCTCATCATCGAAGTTATCATCATCTTCGTCTGCAAAATTGGTGCTTGTTGTAAAATCATCATCAAAGTTGAAATCGTCGTCCATTAAAGGCATTGCCGATTTCTTTTTAGATCCTCCGTTGCCGTTTTTGCTAGGCGCTTTCAAAGGAACGTTTCCAAATCTGTAAACGGTAATTGGGTAATTAACCCCTTTAGTCTCGTCGATGATCTCAACAAGTTCACAGAAAAATTCCCAAAGGTCAAGAAGGCCGTACTGGAACTGAGCTTTATCTCCTATATTCTCGAAAGCCTCATCAATGTACACATCCGACATAATTTCGCCATCACCGTCGTCACTCATATCTTCCAATGGAACACTTTTTACTATCGTTCCATCGTCTTCTAGCAAATTAAAAGTAGAAAGCTCATCTCCCTGCAAGCTGAATGCACTTTTAATTCCTAAATGTAAGTTCCATAGCGTCTGTTTTCCTTTAACTTCGATATCTCGGAAAATATCTTCTTTCGCATCTAATATTACGCGGATTTTGTAAACCATCAGTTTTTAAATTACTTTTTTGCCTTTGTTATTATGATAAATCTCTGTTGCAAATATAAAATAAATGAGATGTGACAAAAAAATATTTCAGGATTTTTTAAAATATTTTTTTTTCATACATTCTGCAGAAATTATTTACTTTTTTCAAGCATAAAACTGAATTTCGTTCCTTCGAGATATACGCTCTCTACTGTAATGTTTTCGTTGTGGGCCTCAAGAATATGTTTTACAATGGCCAATCCCAGTCCGGAACCGCCTTCTCGTCTGCTTCTGCTGGTTTCCACACGATAGAACCTTTCGAAAATCCTTGGAAGAATTTCAGACTTGATTCCCATTCCGTTGTCTATAACTTCTATTAAAACTTTATTTTTAAGGATGCTGGTTTTTACCACAACTTTAGCTTCCTGTCTGTTCGCATAATGGATAGCATTCGATATCAGA
>CBFGVN010000558.1:0-2352 GCA_965651845.1 uncultured Chryseobacterium sp.
CTCCATTCGGATGCAGAACCTGCCCCGTCATCTGCGCTGAAGCGTCTGTCGCAAGAAACAAAAAGCTGGTAGCTATTTCTTCGGTTGAGGCATTACGTTCCAGTGGCGGTTTGTTTTCGTTTTCTTCCTCTTCACCAAAAGTTTTTTCGGTAAGAGGTGTCGCAACAGGTCCGGGAGCAACGGCATTTACCCGGATGCCTTTTGGTTTGGACTGTAAAGCCAGAGAGCGTGTAAACGAAACAATAGCTCCTTTTGTGGCAGAATAATCCAACAGCTCTTCATGACCGAGATAAGCCACGGCAGAAGTGGTATTAATGATCGAACTTCCCTGTTTTAAATGAGGAAATACAGCTTTCGTTAATAAGATCATTCCGATGATATTGGAATTGAATGTTTTTCTGATGTTTTCCTCCTCCAGATCGGTGATATTTTCGGCAGGGAATTGTGTTCCGGCATTATTTATTAAAATATCAATGCCTCCCAATTCAGAAGCTGTTTTTTCTACAACGTTTTTGCAAAATCCGGCATCATTCACATCACCTCCAAAAGATAAGGCTTTCCGTCCCAATGCTGAAATTTCTTTTTTCGTTTTCTCTGCATCTTCTTCGTCATGATAATGAATAAAAGAAATATCTGCTCCTTCACGGGCAAAGAGCAAAGCAATGGCCTTTCCGATCCCGCTGTCGGCCCCGCTTATTAATACGACTTTGTTCTTTAATTGTAAATTTTCCATATTATATTTTGTTGGTGTTTGTAATTATTGTTTTGATGAGGATCGTTTAAGCATTTCATCTTTTAAGCATTCCAGAATGAAATCACTGTAGCACAGCTGTGCATTGGTCGATTCTTTTCCCGGATGAAGATCCTTTTTCCGGGAAAGGATAATTTCACCTTTATAAGCAAAAGAAAAATAGGCAAAAAGCTGGTAATCGGATTCTTCCACCGGGCTTGCATAGCCTGTCACTGCAACCGACCAGTGGGTGTTGAATATTTCAGCAACATGCAATGCCATTGTTTCAGCAATATGCTGAGATACGCAATCGCACTCCCTGCCTTCTTTTTCGTCTATATGCAAAAGGTTTACCTTTTCTTCGAGGGTGTACGCGGTGATTCCGCCTTTAAAGATTTTTGAAGCATCTTTCATCTGTGAAAATGAGAACTGCAGAAAGCCCGCGGTCACGCTTTCGGCAACGGAAATGCTTTCGTTAGAAGTAAGCAGGTACTGACCGATAAACTCCAATATATCTTTTTGAAGATCCATAATTAATAATTTTAAAAAATACTACAAATGCAGGAAACTCTCCGAGAAAAGAGCTTTCCATTATGATGAAATTATTGAAACATTTATTCCTCTTTCTTACCTTCTTTTATCTTGTGTACTTTCCCGAATTTTTCATAGAGTTTGTGAAGGTCGTCCAATTCCTCTTCTGTAAGATCTTCGATATCAACAATACGGTTACTGGCGTTTTCATGTGTGGCAATAAGCTCATTAAGCTTGATCTGTATAGCTTTTGAATCTTTATTCTGTGCTTTCTGAATTAAAAAAACCATTAGAAAAGTAATTATAGTTGTTCCCGTATTGATGACCATCTGCCAGACTTCTGAAAATTGGAACATCGGACCTGTTGCGGCCCAGATTATTACAAGGATTGTTGCTCCTATAAAAGCTCCCGGACTTCCCGCAAACCAGGCTGCCTGATCTGCAAACTTGTCAAAAAAGTTTTTTTTCATATTAATTCAGCGTTTAATTTAATAAGATTAAAAATGGAATATGTGATGGTATTAATGATTAAATCGAATTTCGTAAATAAAAAATGAAAAAAATATGATTGAAATCAATTCTTTGTCTTAATTGGCAATAAAGAAAAGAAAATTCCTGAATTTATAAACAAATAATTTCATTTTATTTAATTGATAATCAGTTGTTTGTATTCTGGATTAAAGAAAATGTATTTAATTGAAATAAAAAATACCAGTTTCTTTGTTTTTGTGATTCTACTCATATACCCATGGAAAGTTAACTTTAAAATAGATGACTATAATATGACACCAGTCATAAAATACCACAAATCAACTTTATACCTTTGATTTCTACATACCACAAAATTTAATATTATGAAATCATTGCTATTACTAACCTTATTCGTGGGTTTTCTTGTCGTCTGCTGTACGAAAGAACCACAACCCCAGCCAACAAATATCGATAAATTGAATACCGGCGACAGTATGGTCTCCGGGACAGCCGAAGTTTCGCCGGATTCGGGTGATAATACCCTGCCCATGGACAGTACGGCTTATGATGTAGATTCTATAAAAAACAGCAGGTAAGATTTTGCGGTTTAAAAAAACGCT
>CBFGVN010000559.1:0-2342 GCA_965651845.1 uncultured Chryseobacterium sp.
TTGACTTTTTTTGCGTAGAAAAGGACATTGTAAGTTTCCATAACGTTAGATTTTTAAGATTAGTAATGTATTTGCGAATCTTAAAACCTACAAGATGTTCAATCGATGAATAGGCTGTTTTGCTATTATTCGGTGAGTAGTAAATGAGACTTTCGGCTACTCACCGAATGACTCACTTTCGTTTTGTATTTCTTTGATATGTTTTGATACCTCAAAAAAACAAAAAAGCCCTTAAATACTAAGATTTAAAGGCTTTTGATTTTATTTGTTTCTCCAACTTGCGGAGAGTGAGGGATTCGAACCCCCGGACCTGTTACAGTCAACAGTTTTCAAGACTGCCGCAATCGACCACTCTGCCAACTCTCCTGAATATCGACGCTACCGTCGTTTTCAGTGGTGCAAATATATAAAGTTTTTTGATTCTGACAAAATATTTATTAACGATCTTCACAAAAAATACTGGTAAAATTCCAACATGAAAAATTTCTGACAGCACGAAATGAAAATCTATGATAATATGGTAATCAAGAAAGTTAAAATTTCAGATTATTTACCGAAAATTTAACCATGAAAGATAAAATTTATATTTTTTCAAAAAAAATAAAATCTTATTAAAAACCTTTTATTGAAAAACCAAATATTATGCAAAACTTTATTAATTTTTCTTAACTTTTTCATCATAAATACAATTATTGACATTTTATGCCTATCTTTACTGAACAATTTCAGCTTAAAAAACACAACCCGCTGAAAATCAATAGTAAATGACAAGCAAAATCATCGGAGTAGGCAATTATATACCCTCAGAAACAATTACAAATTTATTTTTCGACCAACACATTTTCCTCAATTCAGAAGGAGATTTACTAAAAGAAAATAATGCATCGATCACCAATAAACTTCAGAAAATTACAGGTATCGTAGAAAGACGTTATGCGACAAGTGAGCAGGTAACATCAGACCTTGGACTGATAGCCGCTCAAGCAGCGATCGAAAACGCAGGAATCGACCCTGAAACATTAGATTATATCATATTTGCACACAATTTTGGTGATGTGAAATTCGGTACGGTACAGTCTGATACAGTCCCGAGCCTCGCTGCAAGAGTAAAACATTTATTAAAAATAAAAAATAATTTCTGCGTAGCATATGATGTCCTTTTCGGTTGCCCGGGATGGATTGAAGGTGTGATACAGGCCAATGCTTTTATCAGATCCGGTATCGCAAAAAGATGTCTGGTCATCGGTGCAGAAACGCTTTCCCGCGTTGTAGACATCCACGACAGAGACAGTATGATTTATGCTGACGGGGCCGGTGCTGTAGTTTTGGAGACCAGCAATGACGAATCGGGAATACAGTCCCACCTGTCGGCATCGTATACCTATAAGGAAAAAGATTATTTATATTTCGGAAAATCATACAACAATGAAAGCTGTCCGGATACAAAATATATCAAAATGGACGGAAGAAAAATCTACGAATTTGCTCTTCTCCATGTACCTGAAGCCATGAAACAATGTCTTGACAACAGTGGATATTCTATCGATCAGCTAAGCAAAATCATTATTCACCAGGCAAACGAAAAAATGGATGAAGCGATTGTAGAAAGGTTTTACCAGCTCTATAACACTCCTCTTCCACCCAATATCATGCCGATGGTGATTGATAAGCTTGGTAACAGCAGTGTTGCCACGATCCCTACTCTGCTAGCCATGATTCTAAAAGGTGAAATGAAGACACACAGCATCAAAAAAGATGATATCGTTTTATTTGCATCAGTAGGTGCAGGAATGAACATTAATGCGTTCGTTTATAAGTTTTAATGCTTAAAAAAACAACTCTATCTGAATAAATCGCAGGCATAAAAAGAATTTTCTGACAATCAATTAATTAAAACTGCTTTTTATTCGTTTATTTAATGTACCTTTGTCTTATATATAATAAATAGGTTTCTGCCTTTGCGCTTCTGCTATAGTTTAAAAATCCACATTTTTTTCCTTTCAGTACTGCTTTTTCAGTCTCCCAATTTTTTAGATAATTTTAAAATAATCAATAGATATTTTTTTAAAATAATAATCAGTAATACAACAATTTTTAATATAATTACAATGCAAGAAGGCACAGTAAAATTTTTTAACGAAGCAAAAGGCTTCGGATTTATTTCTCCGGCAGACGGAGGAAAAGACGTATTCGTACATTCCTCAGGATTGATCTCAAGAACAATTCGTGAGAATGACAAAGTAGTTTTTGAAACACAGCGTGGAGAAAAAGGTTTGAATGCTATTAATGTAAAATTAGCATAGAATCCTTTTGAATGGATAAACTATAAAATTGAATCAAAT
>CBFGVN010000560.1:0-2338 GCA_965651845.1 uncultured Chryseobacterium sp.
GCTATATATTTTTAGGCGTGTCAGTTAATTAGCTGACCCCAATATATAAGCACCTTTTATCCACAAATTCACTATCAAGAAGACATGCATATCCTAGTCCCATCGGCTTTTGTCCGTGTTGTCTTGAATATAGATTAGATATGTTATGGAACTGTTTCATTTTATTCTTGTTGTTTAAAAATGTTTTTGTGAAGGCTTGAAAACTTGTTGCTTTCAATTTTCGGTTGCAAAGTAAATATGATTTTTTTTAACTCGCAAATTTATTTTTCATTTAACTCACTGAAAATCAATTGATTAATTACAAATTTTAGAATAGAGAATTTCCGTCCGCAATATTTTGCAGATGTCTTAAATACCTAAATGACTGTCTCTCATTGGGTTACTTATCACGCTTTATTTTCTTATTAGTTGTTCATTGTTGATTAAATAATTTTCACTTTTATGGTTATTTTTTTTCATTCTAAATAATTTCTGCCCTAAAAACACAAAAAACGCCCCGACAATCGAGGCGTTTCTGCAGTATTTTGATTAAATTTTTACGAGTTTACGGTAAATAATTTTCAAAGCAAGCACATTTCGCCTCATTCAATATCATCCATTCATATCCAAACGATCCCTTTTGTATAGGGCGATCGCATAGATTTAAACTGATATGTGCTCTTTGTATTGTCATAATTTTATTGGTGCAAAGATAAATCTTTTTGTTAATAATTTTTTATTTTGTCATGATCATCAATTCCTAAACATCCTATTCCTCCCGGTTTTATACCTCGAAATATCTTTCAAAATCACTTCATCATCAGGGTTGAAATGCTTTAATTCATTCACAATTTCCGAATGGGAGGTTACTTTTTCCGCAATGATCTCGTAGGCAATATTTCTTGCTGTCACCTGAAGTTTCGGATCTTTTTTAAATTCATACTTCATGGCTTCCAGATAAGTGATTTTTTTCTCTGAAGGTGTTTTTTCATATAACTCCTGAATTTGCCGATCGAGATTTTTAACATCAAAAATATTCGCAAAATAATTATTCAGGCAATTGAATGCATCGCGATCCTCTTCCCAGCCTTTCAATAAAATTTTCTGTGCTTCATCCGGCATTTCCATTTTTTTACGATAGATCAATGAACCTTTTACCATTTGATTGTTGTTTACATAATCATCTACAACCATCTGATAATATGTGTTTGCATTTTTTACATCATTAATTTCCCTGTACAAATCTCCCACTTTTTCTTTTTGTTCGAGTTCTTTATATAGGTCGATTGCCTTTCGGTATTGTTTTGCCTTTTCGTAGCAGTTGGCCGCTTCGGATCTGTTTTTTAATTTTTTAAGATAAATAACAGCCGCTTCATTGTAAAAACCGCCATCCTCCAAAGTTTTTGCGCCGCGATAATGATCCCGAAGAAGATTCATGTACACTTTTGCAGCTTTTTTGTAATCTTTCTCATCAATATATTTTTGGGCTAATTCTTCGTATTTATTTCTGATTTTATCGAAAAGTGAAGTTTCAACGTAAAAATTTCCTCCACCACTTTTTCTTCCCAACGGATTTTGATTTCTTTCCTTATCTTCCAGACGCATGAGCACCATCATGATAATCAAAGCTATAACAATGAAAATGACCAAAGTTCCGACCACACTCCAAAAACTCTGATGGAACAGCTGCGCCAAAATCCCGATAACCTTGATGATCACCAGAATAAAAAACGCCGCCATGAATTTGTCTATAAACTTCTGCCTATTCATCTTTATCCGATTTTAAAATGGTTTTGTCTTCGCTGAACAAACGGTAAAGCAGAAGAACAACACAAATGATAAGAATCCATACAAACCAGTTGTAGCCGAACATTTCAATCAAAGGATAGAAAATATACGCCAACATCGCAACCAAAAGGATAATAAGAAAAATTTTAATTCCACCTGGAACATTGTTGCCTCCAACGTTTAAAGATTTCCTTTTTACAATGAAATTATACAAGCCAACAACTCCTGTCATGAAAATTATCAACCAAACAATTTCTGAGAAAGAAATATTGTGTTTTGAGTAGGGTTTTTCTTTTTCCAGCGTTTCCACTTTTTTTGCTTTATCGGGATCAACTGGTGGTGGCTCCGGATATTCTTTAGTTCCGTAAAGACGGCCTAATGAATCTTCAATCAGAACCTGTTTTTTCTTCCATACGCTTTTTACGATTCCCTGATCCGCAAGTTTTCCTGAACTTATTTTTTTAAGCGAATCGGTAATTTTCTTTTTGTATTTTTCTTCGCTTTGGGCTAAATATTTTACAATTTTTTTGCGATAAACTCTTTTTAAAGAATCTGTTGCAACATTCTTTTT
>CBFGVN010000561.1:0-2338 GCA_965651845.1 uncultured Chryseobacterium sp.
GAAAATTATTGCAAAAGATATTAATTCTTATAATGATTTTACGGTCAATGTGATTTCAAACATTCCTAATATCGGACAATATCATAGTTCTATCGTGCTTCATGAGGTGAAAAAGTCTACTAAGTTTAAAATTGATCTGGATTAATTTTTTAATTAAATTAAAACTTTTAGCTTAGTAATTTAAAGATGCTTCGAGAGCTGCAGCATGACATCGCTAATACTAAAAGTTTTTATTAGCGATTCATTTGTAGCGCTGTCATGCTAAGGCTCTCGAAGCATCTCAATATCAACTCTAACCACTCTTTCTTGTTTAAAATCAACCCAATATTAAACTGATATTCTATTTTATCCAGACACAGATTTCCAATACTTCCCTGATGGGTATGATTTAATTTTCCAATCTCAAAATCAAACTCATTATTTTCAATCTCCTGGCCTACCTTTATATAAGCATCCCGGAATGAACTTCCATTTTTTACTTCTTCATTGATTTTCTCCACACTGAAAAGATATTTATACTTTTCATCTTCCAAAATTCCTTCTCTCACCTGAATATTGGGCAAAGTATAGTTTAAAATCTCCAAACATTCTTTTAATGAATCGATTGCCGGGAAAAGAATTTCTTTCGTTAACTGCATATCTCTGTGATAGCCCGAAGGAAGATTATTCGTCAACAAAATAAACTCATTCGGCAGCGACTGAATTCTGTTGCAACGTGCACGAACCAACTCAAAAATATCCGGATTTTTCTTATGCGGCATAATACTGCTTCCTGTTGTAAACTCTTTTGGAAAGCTGATAAAATCAAAATTCTGACTTAAATATAAGCAGACATCGTACGCAAATTTCCCCAACGTTCCCGCCAACGTTGCCATTGCCATAGACAGCATTTTCTCCGACTTCCCACGCGTCATCTGCGCATAAACGGAATTATAATTCATCGACTGAAAACCTAAATTATACGTCGTACTTTCACGGTCAATCGGGAAAGACGAACCATAGCCTGCTGCTGAACCTAATGGATTTTTATTAATGATATTTTTTACCGAAAACAACATTTCAAGATCATCTAATAACGCTTCTGCATATGCTCCAAACCATAATCCAAATGATGAAGGCATCGCAATTTGTAAATGTGTATATCCCGGAAGTAGAATATTTTTATGCTGTTCTGCTAATTTGATTAATATTTGAAAAAATTCATCCGTCAAAGCTGTGATCTCACGGATTTCATCCAACAAATACAGTTTAATATCCAGCAAAACCTGATCATTTCTTGAACGAGCTGTGTGAATTTTCTTTCCGGTATCACCTAATTTTTCAATTAATATTGATTCAATTTGAGAATGAATATCTTCTGCGTTTTTATCGATTTCAAAATTTCCATCCAAAATATCCTGCAAAATCGTTGTTAAAACGAAAGTAATTTTTTCAGATTCTTGTTTAGTGATAATTCCAACTTCTTCTAGCATAATACAATGTGCAATTGAACCTTTTACATCATATTTCGCCAAACGCTCGTCAAAGTCAAGGTCTTTCCCGACTGTGAATTTGTTAACCAATATATTAGTGGCATTATCGTCTTTTTGCCATATTTTTTTCATAAAATTCTTTTTTAAGTTTAAAATTTTCTTTTGTCTTAAAACAAAAGAAACAAAAGTTCAAGACTGGAAACTTCCGCTAAAAAATAGTTTTATTCTCTAAAAATCCCAAAACTCGTGCGATTTGAATAGTTATTCTTCGATTCAATATTTGTGTCGCACTCAAACAGTGGGATTTTCTTAACGTTCATAAAACTATTTTTCTTAACGCTCCATTTTCCTAGGTCATTTACATGGCTCCATCATCCATCATCCATCATCCATCATCCATCATCCATCTCCCAGCTTCCAAGCCTATAAAACCTTCTCTAAAATCTTAATGTAAATCTCAATTCCCTCCGCAATTTCTTCAATGAAAATAAATTCATCCGCAGTATGAGAACGCCTGCTCTCGCCGGGACCAAGCTTCACTGATGTACAAGGAATAATTGCCTGATCGGATGACGTTGGTGAACCATAAGTTGTCCTTCCGATTTCCAAACCTGCCTGTACAAACGGATGATCCATTTCTATTTTTGAAGAGTTTAATCTGAAAGATCTCGCCGTCAACGTTGATTTCATCTCAGATTGGATGATTTCAAATGCTTCTTTGTTGGAATATTCATCGGTAACTCGTACATCTAAAGTGAAAGCACAAGACTCCGGAACTACATTATGCTGAACTCCGGCGTGAATTCCTGAAAGCGTTATCTTTACTTCTCCCAAATAATCAGAAACTTTTGGAAATTTGAAGCTTA
>CBFGVN010000562.1:0-2327 GCA_965651845.1 uncultured Chryseobacterium sp.
GATACGGGGTCTCATTTCATCCTTATTGGTGCATTTGGGATTCCATTCGCGTCTTTTCCAGAAAGCTTTCCAAAAACGGAGGCCATTTCCGTTGAGCGTTCCTTTTCCTGAAATGGTAAAACCATCCAATCCGTCTGCATTGATAAGTGCCGGAAAATATTTTACCGTCTGCCCTTCCATCCTTGTGGTGACAACCGGATAATCGCTGATGTCATCACTTCCTTTTAAAACAGCCCCTTTTTCCAAATGCAGGTGAGTTCCCTGCTTAAAAAAAACAGAACTGATTAGAAAAGTTCCTTTTGGAACGATGATTACCCCTCCTCCATTTTTAGCTGCTTCATCAATAACGGACTGAACCTGTTTTGTCTGAAGAACCATGCTGTCATTTTTAACTCCAAAATCTGTAAGAATATATTTTTTTCCTAATTTGTTGATGTCTGTAGGTTTATTTTCTTTAAACCATTTTGGAATGAGTGTTCCGTCCGGGAATTTATCCTGACTTTTCACTCCTGATGAAAAGAAAAAAAGTACCAAGAGAGAGAAGAGAAGATTTGATTTATTTTGAAATTTCATAATCTTTTTCAGTAAACCCTGAATTTATTTTAATTAAACTAATTAACAAAAATAAAAATATACATTTTAAGCACTTGCAGTATCCTGCTCTTTCATGTTGTGTATTTATTGGATATTTAACAAAACTTAGATTAAAAAAAAAGGAAAAACAACTATAATTGTTTTTCCTTTGTCATGAAATAAGATATTGTAAAGCTATTTTTTTACAAAAATACTGTGCGGAATGAAGATATCATCTCCTTCCCTGCCGTATAATCCCTTTGGTTGGTTCCTAAAAGCTGGGATTTACATCTTTTTATGCCTTCTCAGGAGGCGAAAGTATAATCATTATTATACCTGTCTTTTCCTTTATCATCAAAAGCATTGGCAATAAGAACTACTAATTAACCTCTCATGGTTATAGTTTTAAATAAATTAAAGATACTACAGTCGTATTTTATCTATATTGCTCATTTCCGGCCATGCAAACCCTTCTCCTCCGTGCTTGTATCTTTCTGTTTCTAAATAAAAAGAATTCACACCCTGCAGTCCAACTCCTGCATAATAGACAAATTTATCTACATGTTCCTGATATTCACCAAACTCACGATACTCGGCATGTAAGGTCAGTGCTTTTTCCAATTCCTTATGATGGATATTGAGGGCTTCTGAACAAGCATCCTCCAGCGAAAGATTGTATTCCTGTTGCAATACAAAAACCAGATTGAAAACTTCGGTTCCTTTTGCCATTTCTTTGGGTAAGGAATGAATGTCATTTTGCCAGGCAACAACTAATGTCATGTGAGATATCATCTTTTGGAGGACAATATGTTCAAAGATATGTTCCGGCTAGACAAGTCCCGATTCGATCTCTCCGAAGATAAGATACGGCCGCATAAGAACAGAATATTCGCGAATCGTTTTGAAAAGTGTGAGAGAAGGCGGTCGCTGTGCTATTTTGTAAGGATATTCCAGTTCAATCCCATACCTGAAAGATTGATAGAAATAGTAAATAAAACGTTCTACCCAAATATCAGGCATCAAAGCACGGAATTCATCCCGTATTAAAGCCATATGCTGATAGAGAGCATTTTCTTCAGGTTTTGGCTGAGCACCCCTGAGAATATCTACACAACGAATTCGTAACTGCTGGATTTCCTCTAGAGAAGAATTTTCTACCTGATCATCAAGAGCAACATACTGAAGCATAAACCTGTTGCAGGGAATAGACTGCTCATAGGTAAGATCCGGCCACATGCGTGCCGTGCATATATGCAATTTCATTTTCTTGTATATTGTGCGCTGTTTTTCTGTGAGAAAAGTGTAGTCATTATCAATCCATCCGTCCATATCTTTTCCCATCTGTTCTGCATGCGGATTGATAAGGTCGGGCCAGGGATAGTGACCAAACGGCAGATAATTTTTTGATTTATATTCTTCTGGTTTCATGATGTTTCATAATTAAGTTTTCTGAAATATGGAATATTGACAAATTAATATCTCTTTATATTTGATTCAATCTTTCTTTTAATTCCTTTGCTTCCGGAAATTCCATCGCGTTGTAACGGCCGAGTTTTGTTGAAATATTCTTCCAGCCGCTCAGAACCATACTCATGTAGTGTACCCAGTTTACCACAGCATCCTGCCATATTCCAAAATCGGGAAGTGAGGATTGCAGCTTTACAAATTCTTTCAAATCTTCATTATGCAGGCGAAGATCTTCAAGACAGGCTTCTTTCAGGGAAATATTTTTTTCGTGCTGTATGACTTTTACA
>CBFGVN010000563.1:0-2323 GCA_965651845.1 uncultured Chryseobacterium sp.
ATCATTATCAACTAAATAAAGAAAAAAGTATCTTTCCAGACGGCACCATCAACGAAACCAATTACAAATACGCTCACGAAAAAGGCAACCAGCTCATGATATCTAAAAACATGGTTGGGATTCCTTTAGAAACGACGACAACACAAACTACAGGTGGAGTTGCTAAGACAATATCCAAAACAGAAACCATCTATCCTGTTTCAGTTCCGACCACTCAAACAGGAAGCTTAATACTTCCAACATCTGTATTATCTTATGATCTTCAAACTAGTACACCAAGTACTGAAGTCACTTACGATAAATATGATGTAAAAGGCAATTTACAGCAGTACACCACAAAAGACGGAGTTTCTACAACAATAATCTGGGGTTATAACCAAACCCAACCTATTGCTAAAATTGAAGGCGCAAAGCTATCAGATATTCAGCAGTCTATGATTGACAGTATCGTGAATGCTTCCAATTCAGATGCTTCAAATCCTGTTAATGAACCTGCTCTAATTACAGCTTTAGATAATTTTAGAAATAATTCAGCATTAGCAGGATATCAAATAAGTACCTACACTTACGATCCATTGATTGGCGTAACAAGCATCACTCCACCATCCGGCATCAGAGAAGTGTATCTCTATGACACAGCCAACAGATTAAAGGAAATCAGGGCAGGAAACCAGACCGGAAAACTGTTGAAAGAATTCAAATACAACTACAAAAACTAAAAATTGATGAAAAAAATACTCATTCCGATAGGAACTTTATTGTTGTCGGGTTTAGCACAAGCACAATTAAGTTCTACAGAAAATTACGTTTACACAAAGACATACCTTTCCGATCCTACGTTATCCAACCCTAAAACCTCGGAAACCGTACAATATTTTGATGGTTTAGGAAGACCAAAGCAGGTAGTGAATGTCAAAGCATCCCCACAAGGAAAAGATGTGGTAACCCATATCGAATACGACGGATTCGGGAGACAGGTAAAAGACTATCTACCTGTTCCACAGTCTAATACTTTGAACGGAGCCATTGTTCCTAATCCATTGTCTAATGCAAGCAATACACCTTATGGAACAGAAAAGATTTATGCTGAAAAACTGTTGGAGAACTCCCCGCTGGACAGGGTACTCTTACAAATGCAGCCCGGAAACGACTGGGCATACCAACCTGTAAAGTTTTATTATAATGCCAATGTAGATAATGAAGTATTTAAATATGTTCCAACCACGGTTTGGGAAAACGGCGCAACCAAAACAACCCTTACCCTTTCCGTTTATAGTTCTAATCAGTTGTATAAAAACACGGTTCTTGATGAAGACGGCAACAATACGACAGAATTCAAAAACGGGCAGGGACAAACCGTTCTGGTAAGAAAAATGCTGAATGATTCGGATTATGCAGACACCTATTACGTTTACAATGAGTATAATCAGCTGGCTGCCGTTATTCCACCCAAAGCGGTAGGGCAAACGGTAACAGACACCTTACTGAATGATTTTTGTTACCAATACCGCTACGACGGCAGAAACCGACTGGTAGAAAAAAAGCTTCCGGGAAAAGGCTGGGAATATATGGTCTATGATAAAGCAGACAGACTGCTTCTTTCCCAAGATGCCAATATGAGAGTGTTAGGAAAATGGATGATGACCAAGTATGACCAGTTTGGAAGAATAGCCTATACAGGAATATTCAGTTCAAATGATAGCAGAAGTGCGCTGCAAAATCAGATTGCAGATTTGGTTATTTATGATGCCCGACACCCGGTAGGTTTCGTAAGAAATGGACTCAACGTTTATTATACCTGTATATATTTTACCCCTGAAAGTATTCTGTCTGTAAACTATTACGATTCATACCCTCAATACAGCTTTAATCCTACTTTTCCCACCAGTATTTTAGGGGAACCGACTTTAACGGACACTCCATCATCTGATGGCAAAAGTACAAAAAGCCTTCCTGTTATGAGTTTGGTGAAAAACATTGAAGACGATAACTGGACAAAAAACTACAGTTATTACGACAAAAAAGGAAGAGCTATCGGTTCTTATTCCACCAACCATTTGGGTGGATATACCAAAACGGAATCCAAACTGGATTTTTCAGGAGTGGCTTTACAAACGAAAACCTACCACAAAAGGCTCGGCACGGATACCGAAAGAATCATTACTGAAAATTTTGAATATGATGCTCAGAACAGACTTAAGAAACATTATCATCAGGTAGACAGCCAGCCGCAGGAATTATTGTCCGAAAACTCCTATAATGAACTGTCTCAGCTTACCAATAAAAAGGTGGGAAACAATTTGCAGAGCATCGATTACGCTTA
>CBFGVN010000564.1:0-2323 GCA_965651845.1 uncultured Chryseobacterium sp.
GTAACTTTGGTCATCTTCGCGATCACTGGAGCAATCCTGTACTGGGCAAGTACTTCCATGAAAAAAGGTTTCGTACCAACGGAAGACAGGGGAATTATCTTTACAGACGTTCAGCTCCCTCCCGGAGCTTCGATGGAAAGAACGTACAATGCTTTGAAAACTTTACAGGCAAATGCTTTAAAAGTTCCTGGAGTCCAAAACGTGACAATCTCGACAGGTAGAGGATTTTTATCCGGAAACGGAAGTAATAACGGTCTGGCCTTTGTTAAATTAAAGCCATTTGATGAAAGGAAAAAAGACGGACAAACTTCTGAAGATATTACAAAAAGATTATTCGGAATCTCAGGAAAAGTTCCGGATGCAAAAATCGTATTTTTCCAGCCACCGAGTGTGCCCGGTTTTGGTAACAGTGCCGGTTTTGAGATGGTACTTTTGGATAAATCCGGTGGTGAATATGCCGACCTGGATGCTAAAACAAATGAATTCATCGCAAAATTGATGGAAAGACCTGAGATTGAATTTGCCCAGACTTCATTCAATACAAAATATCCTCAGTACGAAATGCAGATCAACGTTCCTTTGGCAAAACAGTTGGGAGTTTCTGTAAGTGACATCCTTTCTACAATGCAGGGATATATCGGAGGAATTTATACTGCCGATTTCACAAAATACGGAAAACAGTTCAGGGTAATGGTTCAGGCGCTTCCTGAGAATAGACAAAACATTGATAACCTTAATGAATTGTATGTAAAAACCGGTTCGGGTATCATGTCGCCGATCTCTCAGTTTGTGACTTTAAAGAAAGCTTATGGTCCTCAATCTGTAAGCCGTTACAACTTATTTACTTCGGTAAAAATCACAGGTTCCAACTCGGCTGGATTCAGTTCGGGGGATGCCATTACTGCGGTGCAGGCTGTAGCAAAAGAAACATTGAATCAAAACTATGATGTAGAATTCACGGGATTAACAAGAGAGGAATTAAATTCCGGCTCGCAAACGGTTTTAATTTTTGCTTTGAGTTTGGTTTTCGTTTATTTCATCCTTTCCGCCCAGTACGAAAGTTATATTCTTCCGTTAATTGTGGTTATATCGCTTCCGCTTGGGGTAATGGGAGCTTATTTCGGACAGAAAATCATGGGCTTGGAAAACAATATTTATTTCCAGATTGCCCTGATCATGTTGGTGGGATTATTAGCGAAAAATGCGATTTTGATTGTTGAGTTTGCCGTTCAGAGAAGGCATCATGGTGAATCTATCGTTATGGCAGCGATTAATGCTGCAAAAGCGAGGTTAAGACCTATTTTGATGACATCATTTGCATTTATCTTCGGTTTATTGCCATTGGTTTTGGCCAGCGGAATCGGTGCTGTGGGTAACAGATCCATCGCAACCGGAGCGGCAATCGGTTTATTAATAGGAACCATTTTAGGACTTTTCGTGATTCCTGTACTGTTTGTTATTTTCGAATACCTGCAGGAAAAAGTGAAACCCCTTAAAAAAGAAGAAATCAATTTAGCAGAATAATTTATTAGAGAAGTTAGAGGTTAGATATTAGAAATTGGTTCTGATTCTAGCTTCTAACCTCTAGTTTCTAACTTCTAACTTCTAATTTCAAATAATGAAGAGTTTATTAAACATCATAAAAGGAATAACTTTTTCAGTCGCAATTCTTGCAGTTGTATCATCTTGTATGGCGCGAAAAGAATACCAAAGACCGAATAATGTTGTGGACGAAAAGCTGTTCCGTACAGATATGCTGCCTTCCGATAGTGTCAACATCGCCAATGTTTCCTGGAAAGAGATCTTCACAGATCCTATACTTCAGGGACATATTTCGAAGGCTTTGGAAAATAATTTAGATATAAGAATTGCCCTGCAAAGCATTACTTCCGCAGAAGCTTATTTAAAACAAAGTAAAGCCGCCTACGAACCGACAGTGACTGTAGGTCCCGGCTACACTTTCCAGACCCAGTCTTTGAATACGCAGACCGGACAATTATTCGGACAGAGACGTTACATCAACCAGCTTGATATCACGGCCAGTGTTGCTTTTGAGGCTGATATCTGGGGAAAACTGAAAGCTCAGGAAAAAGCTCAGCTCGCAACATATTTGGGAACTGTAGCCGCTCACAAAGCAGTAAAAAGTGACCTTGTTGCGTCGATTGCTTCTGCTTATTATCAGCTATTGACTTTCGACGAACAGAAGAAAATTATCACGGAAACAATTAAAGTTCGTGAACAAAATTTAGAAACAAAAAAAGCTTTAAAAACTGCGGGAACATTAACGGAAGTTGCCGTTCAGCACAGTGAAGCGCTTGTTTAC
>CBFGVN010000565.1:0-2319 GCA_965651845.1 uncultured Chryseobacterium sp.
TAAAGCCAATGATAAAACTGCCGTAAGGAAAATTATTATAGGAAAATAAATTTAAAATTTTAAATATTGAAATCCTGAGCAGTACTCAGGATTTTTTTTATATTTGTAGGATTATAAAAAAATAATAAAAAA
Source organism: uncultured Chryseobacterium sp. (assembly GCA_965651845.1). GTDB lineage: Bacteria > Bacteroidota > Bacteroidia > Flavobacteriales > Weeksellaceae > Chryseobacterium. The sequence goes on from CBFGVN010000565.1 coordinate 133, forward strand.
GCAACACAAATGAAAAAACTCACAACATTATTACTGTTTTCTTTGTCAACAGTGAGCTTAAATGCTCAGAATTTTATTCAGGCTTATCAGACGAGAGCCAATATGGTGACCCAATCCAACATCACGACCAACTTACAGGAGTTTGCAAATTTAGGGGTGAAAACGACGGGTTCCGTAGCCAATAATAATGCTTTCAATTGGCTTAAAGACAAGTATTTAGCATTTGGATATTCTGCAAGTCAGATTACTGAAGATCCTTTTATTTACAATAATAAAAGTTCTAAAAATTTAATTATAACTAAAACAGGAACAGTTTATCCCAATAAATTTGTCATTATCTGCGGACATTTCGACAGCATCAATGGTCCCGGAGTAAATGATAATGGAAGCGGAACTTCTATTATTCTGGAAGCTGCAAGGATTTTAAAGGATGTTCCTACTGAATATTCAATTAAATTCATTCATTTTTCAGGAGAAGAACAAGGTTTGAAAGGAAGTTCGCACTATGTAAATAATGTAGTGTACCAGAATAATGTTAAACAATTGGATATTAAGTTGGTATTCAATCTCGATCAAGTCGGCGGAAAAATGGGAAATAACAACAATACGATTTATTGCGACGAAGATCAAGATGGTTTGCCGGGCAATAATGCAGCTTCGGCAGCAGTTACACAGCAATTGAGGAATTGCACACAGTTATATTCTACGTTACTTACAGATGTAGATCCTGCGGAAAATACGGATTATATTTCGTTTGAAGAAAAAGGCGAAGTGATTACGGGATTTTTTGAGAAGATCAGAAGTTATTATCCTCACACGACCAATGATACTTTTGCCAATACAGATCCGGTTTATATTTTCAATGTCGGAAAGGCTGCTGTAGGGGCTTTGCAGCATTTTGCAGTGGCTTCGAGCTCTGTTTTGGCTACGGAAGACATTGGCGTAAATGCCTTAGAATCGGTAAAAATCTATCCAAATCCGGCAAAAGATTTCCTGAATATTGAACTACCGAAGGATATCAAAGATTTCACTTTTGAAGTTACGGATCTGGTGGGACATGTCTTAATAAAAGATAAGAATAATACCCATATCAATGTGGAAAGCCTTACAAAAGGAGCTTATATTGGTAAATTAACATCAAAAGATCATGTTGTGGTAAGAAAAATTTTAATAAAATAATTGAGGTTTCGGCGGGCAAAGCCCGCCGAAACTATTTCAAATGAAGTTTAATAATCTTATCGATCCCGAGACATTAAAACTTCTTCAATACTTTCTAAGGTCATATTTTTCGCTTTAAGTAGTATTAAAAAGTGAAAAAGCAAGTCTGCTGCTTCATTTTTAAACAAATCATTGTTATTATCTTTTGCTTCAATGACCAGCTCTACAGATTCCTCTCCTACTTTTTGAGCTATTTTATTAATACCTTTTTGATATAAGGAATAAGTGTATGAATTTTCGATTCGCTCGTCAATTCTTTGGGAAACTTTTTCCTCCAGTTCATATAAAAATCCTTTGAAATTTTTTCCTCCAAAACAGCTGAAATTTCCCGTATGACAAACCTCATTCTTAGGACTAACTTTAATTAAAAGTGTATCCTGATCGCAATCATTAGTAATACTTTTTACGGTTAAAAAATTTCCAGATTCTTCCCCTTTCGTCCAGAGCCTGTTTTTAGAACGACTGAAAAAAGTAACTCTCCTTTCTTTTTTTGTTTTCTGAAAAGCTTCTTCATTCATATAACCAAGCATTAATACTTGTAATGAATTGTTATCCTGTATAATAACAGGAATAAGTCCGTTATTTTTATCAAAATTAATTTTCATCTTATTGCTAAATTTTTAGATTTTAATTCACTTTTTAAATCCTGAATTTTAATTTCTCCAAAATGAAAAATACTTGCAGCTAAAGCTCCGGTTGCTTTTGTTTCATTAAAAATATTTTCAAAATCTAACGTATTTCCGGCACCACCGGAAGCAATAACGGGGATATTCACGTTTTCAGAAATTAACTTTGTAATTCTTATGTCGAAACCTTTTTTTGTTCCATCGCCATCCATGGAAGTCAAAAGTAATTCTCCTGCTCCCATTTTTTCGACTTTTTTTGCCCATTCCAGGGTATTTAATTCGGTCTTTTCTCTGCCTCCTTTTATGTAAACCCGATCATAATGGTTATTAAATTTTGTATCAA
>CBFGVN010000566.1:0-2317 GCA_965651845.1 uncultured Chryseobacterium sp.
AGTATTAATGAATTAAAATTGGTTGTTCCTGAAGGTCTTAAAAAAGGAAAATTAATGGCTTTTGAAGGTGACAGAAAGAAGGATGCGAATGTTCCGGATATGTTAACTGTTGAAATTCAGGGACCAAAAACAAAACAATTGGTTGATCTTTCCGTAGAAAAAGGAAATCCGAATGCATACAAACAGGTAACGATGGATGGGCTGAATATCATGGTTGGTTTCGGACCGAAAATTTACAACACTCCTTTTGCGCTTAAACTGGATGATTTCGTAATGGAAACTTATCCGGGAAGTTCATCTCCGAGTGCTTATGAAAGTCATGTTAAAATTGTAGACGAAGGAAAAGAAACACCATATAAAATTTACATGAATCATGTTTTGAATCATAAAGGATATCGTTTCTTCCAGTCTAGTTTTGATCCGGACAGAATGGGTACCGTACTTTCTGTAAACCACGATTTTTGGGGAACTTTGATCTCTTATATCGGGTATACTTTCTTATTTTTAGGAATGTTTGTCATGTTCTTCTGGAAAGGGACTCACTTCTGGAAATTAAATAAAATATTGGCAGACGTTAATAAAAAAAGAGGTGCTGCTGTACTATTATTATTCTTAAGTTTGGGCTTACATGCTCAGAAAATTGAGACTCACGGAACAACAGACGGAAGCAGAGAGCACATCCATGTAGAAGGGGAAACTCACAATCACGCTCCGGCTCCGGAATCTGCGCAGGTTCAGCAAACACCACAACAGAATTCTCTGGCTGCTCCGTTGAGTAGAATGAGATCAATTTCTGCTGACGAGATCATTGCAAGAAACAAAATCAGTAAAGAACATGCTGATAAATTCGGATATCTTTTGGTTCAGAATTTCGAAGGGAGAATCGTTCCTATCAATACGGAAGCTTTAGATGTTTTAAGAAAATTATACAAAAAAGATGAATTTAAAGGAACAGACGGAAAGTCTTTGACGGCTAACCAATGGTTCCTGTCTATCAATACAGATACTCCGAGCTGGACGATGGTTCCGATGATTAAGATCGGTTCTAAAGGGGGTGACGAATTAAAAAATAAAACTAAGGCTAATGATGAAGGATACACTTCATTAATGAATCTTTTCCCGGCCGATGCCAACGGAAATTTGACCTACATTCTTGAGCACGATTATAACACTGCTTTCCGTAAAAAGCCGGCGGAACAAACGAATTACGATAAAGAAGTAATCGCCGTAAACGAAAGAGTACAGATTTTCAATGAGTTTTTCAGCGGACAGTTTATGAGAATTGTTCCTGTGAAAAATGATGCGAATCATACTTGGCATTCTTGGCTGGATCAAAAATTCGAACCGGATATGGAATCTCAGCAAGTAATGGGGCCATATTTTGCCGAAGTATTACAGGCTCAGCAGACAGGAAACTGGAGCAAAGCAGATGCTGAACTGGAAAAGCTTTCAGCTTATCAGCAGAAGTGGGGGAAAGCTGTAGTTCCTGCAAAATCTAAAGTTGATCTTGAAGTTTTCATGAATAAAGTAAATATCAATTTCAAATTATTAATTTTCTATACTCTAATCGGAGGATTGTTATTAATTTTAGGTTTTGTTGAGCTGTTCAAGCCAAACAAAGTTTTAAATAAAACTATTAAAGCTATTATTTATATTGGGGTTGTAGGATATATACTTCACTTTTTAGGACTTATAGCAAGATGGTATATTTCAGGACACGCTCCTTGGAGTAATGGTTATGAAGCGATTATTTTTATTTCCTGGGTAGGTATCACGGCAGGATTAATTTTATACAGAAATTCCAATGCACTGATTCCTGCGGCAGGATTTATGGTAGCCGTAATTATGATGGGATTTGCGCACGGAGGCTCTGCATTGGATCCGCAGATTACACCGCTTGTTCCGGTATTGAAATCTTACTGGCTTATTGTTCACGTAGCGATTATTACCTCAAGCTATGGTTTCTTTGCCCTATCGATGATTATTGCTGTAATCAGTTTAGTATTCTATATTATTTCAAATAAAGAAACCTATAAACTTCACCACGATACAACTTTGAAGGAATTGTCAATCGTTTCAGAAATGTCTCTTACAATCGGACTTTTTGCCTTAACAGTAGGAAACTTCTTAGGAGGAATCTGGGCAAACGAATCTTGGGGAAGATACTGGAGCTGGGATCCGAAAGAAACCTGGGCTTTCATATCAATTATGGTATATGCATTTGTAATTCACATGAGATTGGTTCCGGGATTGAGAAGCAGATGGGCATTTCACGTGGCAAGATTGTTTGCATTTTGTTCGATGGTAATGACCTATT
>CBFGVN010000567.1:0-2312 GCA_965651845.1 uncultured Chryseobacterium sp.
ATCAGTATTTCCGATGGCCATCGAACCATTTATACCGCTTCGCAGATCCACCGCTACTTTCGGATTTGTAACCAACACACCGATTTTACCGCTGTTCTCTACTATTATGTTTCCTGCGTCCGTTTTAATTTCGACAGGATTTACAGGGTTTTGCACCCCCAGTCCTATCTGAGCCCTGGCTTGTGTTGCCAAAAATACCACAGCCATACAAGCTTTTAATACTTTTATCTTATTTTGTGTTTTCACCATTTCTAACAATTTTACAGTTCACTAATACTTAGATTATTCAATTTACTGTCATTCAGGGTATTTCTTGCGCTTCCTATATTATGCTTAATACTAAACTTTATCGTATCGTCTTTTTTAAGATTAAAAATAGCATTGCAGTTACCGCTTATATAATTACTTACCGAACCGGCCTGAAATGCCGGATAGGAATTTACAGTCTTAAATACCGGGATATTATCAGTATTCTGGCTACTTTCTATTGCGGTTTCTATAAACGTATTTTTAGGAATATTTCCGCTTGCCAAGGTTATACTGAAAGAAACCAAATAAAATCCATCGCGTGGAGCTTTAAAAGTACCATTGGCAGGATCAAAGTCTCCCCCCGTTCCTGTTCCCAGATCAACGGTCTCTGTCCAGCCGCTTATAAAGGTCGAAACAGAACTTGAAATACTCTGAGCCGAGCTTTTATTTGCGTTGACAAGTGCCTTAGTGGGTGGAGCAAGAGGCAGAGAAATCCATTGCTCACCATCAGAATAATCTAAAAATCCACCCGCATTATATCGTATGGCTCCAGCACCTGCCACAGCGGCTGTCTGGGTATTGGTACCAACACCGATAATACCCTCATTATCTGCTGATCGAACATCCACCTTAGTTACAGGATTTAACAATCCCACTCCTAATCTTCCTCCTGACGTCACTACTACATCATTGGATAACTTTGTGGCGTCCGGTACAGCACCATTGTCTTTTCCGGCATCTATATGTAGCGGGTGTACAGGATTGGGTGTAAAAAAACCTACTTGTCCACTCATCTTGCCTGCAGAAAAAATTAAAAAATACGTCAATAATTTATATTTCATATTATCTCTATTTTTCATATCGATTTTTAATGTTCAATAATGGTGAGATTATTAAATCCATCATCCGGATTTGCGGGATCCGATGAATTACTTGTAACCCTAAGTGAAACAACGCCCGATGAAAGATTCTGATATAACCTGGCAACCACTTTGGTTCCTGCAGTTAAAGTAAGGGTAACAGTACTTGAGCCCCCTGCCTGTGTGAATCTGGTAGAATTGGCATCATCTGCTGTACCAGTCATAGATTGTCCGAATGTTTTATATACACTGGCCAAAATATTGCCTGTTACCGGATTGTAAAACTGTGACTCTACCCTTGAAGCGTCATTAATAACAGTACTGGTAAAATTAAAGGTCAACAGAAAAGTGTATGTTCCGTCTCTGGGAGCTGTAAATTCACCTGTACCCGGAGTAAAACTATTACTCATATCACGAATAACATTCCAGTTTGTAATGACAGTAGCTGAGCCCTGCGGTATTGATTGGCTTGTTATTTTACGCACAACGACTACCGCTTTTTGAGGTGCAACGTAGGCCTTATTCCAAACCGAGCCGTCCGATACTTCAATTTTTGCTCCTACCGGTATACTCGCCACATCATATCGTACTGCACCTGCACCTGCCGCGGAAGCAGCCATTGTCGTGGTACCTAAGCCTAATGCATTTTCTGTATCCGACGACCTCATGTCTAATTTTACTTGTGGATTAAGTACGCCAACACCAATAAATCCTGTTGTCTTACTGATAATAAGATCATTGGCGACTTGTGATCCTGTTGGTGTTCCTACACTTGCATTATCTCTGGCTCCATCTACATGCAATGCTCCTTTAGGGTTTTCTGTCCCGATTCCAATTTGAGCATAGATAAAACCAGAACAACAATAAAAGATTGAGAGTATTAATCTTTTACTGATTCCTTTATGTATTTGTTTGATTAATGTCATTGATTATTGTTATAGTTAATTGAAAAATTCTTCATTGTATATGTATTTAAATATGTTTTAGCGAAAAACTGAAATCTTATACCAAAAACTGGGTTCTCCATTTCATTATGGTATTCCGGCTCAATTTAAAATGTCTGGCAAGCTGAGAATTATTCAATTTATTTTTTTTCTGATATTCTAATATTTGAAAAATTGTCGACTTACTGTAAGACCGGTGACTCTGGTTAAACTCCCTGTTTTCCTTGGAGTTCTGGGTGACGAGAATCTCGTTGAGCTC
>CBFGVN010000568.1:0-2302 GCA_965651845.1 uncultured Chryseobacterium sp.
GTGCCCGGCGGAAAAGACCGGCGGTAGACGGATCACCCCTCTCCGCTCGCTTTCGAAAGATATTGCAAAAGCAATGCAGGAAGCAATTGAGGAGATTGGCCTAGACTGGGTTGTAGGAGTCAGAAACGGTGATACGGATCCTAAAGTCCGGCAGCAGCAGGTGAAAAGTATGCCTGAAATTCTTGTTGTTACGCCCGAAAGCTTACATCTTTTGCTGGGTCAAAAAAATAATGCAAGATTTTTCAATGAAATAAAATGTGTCGTTGTCGATGAATGGCACGAGCTATTAGGCTCAAAGCGGGGTGTGATGGTTGAATTGGGTATTTCCCAATTAAAAAAATATGTTCCGAAAATTAAAATCTGGGGAATTACCGCAACGATCGGAAATATCGATGAAGCGATGGATGTTTTAATTCCATACGATATTAAAAAAGTAAAAATTACAGCTAAAGAGCACAAAAAGATTGATATTCTTCCTGTTTTTCCTGATGAAATTGAAATTTTACCTTGGGCGGGACATTTGGGAGCAAAACTTGCCGATAAAATTGTTCCGATCATTCTTGAGTCAAAATCCACGATTGTTTTTACCAATACCCGGAGCCAGAGCGAAATGTGGTATCAGCTGCTGCTCAATGCTTATCCGGATTTTGCGGGGCAAATCGCCATTCATCATAGTTCGATCGATGCTCATTTGAGAATCTGGATTGAAGAAAATCTGAGTTCAGGCAAGTTGAAAGCCGTCGTTTCCACTTCATCTTTAGATTTAGGTATCGACTTCAAACCTGTTGATACTGTGATTCAAGTGGGTTCTGCAAAAGGTGTTGCGAGATTTCTGCAAAGAGCCGGACGAAGTGGGCACTCTCCTTTTGAAACCTCCAAAATTTATTGTGTTCCGACGCATTCTTTGGAATTAATTGAAGTGGCTGCGTTGAAGGAGGCCGTTAAACAAAAAGTAATTGAACCTCGTGAACCGCAGGTTTTGTGCTTTGATGTCTTGGTTCAGTTTTTAATGACTTTGGCTATTGGTGACGGATTTTATCCTGAAGAATTATATGAAAGAATTAAAAAAGTATATGCTTTTCAGGAGATGACCGAAGAAGAATGGAAAAGTATTCTCGATTTCCTTACCATCGGCGGAAGCGTTTTGAAAAGCTACGAAGAATTTCACAAAATCGTCATCATGGAAGACGGGCTGTACAAAGTGACTTCACGAAAAATAGCTATGCTTCATCGAATGAATATGGGGGTAATTGTAAGTGATGCCATGCTTAAGGTGAAATTTATTTCCGGCGGATATATCGGGATGGTAGAGGAATATTTTATATCAAAATTAAAAAAAGACGAAAAATTTATACTTGCCGGAAGAGTTCTTGAAGTGGCAATGATAAAAGATATGACAGTATATGTGAGGGCTGCGAAAGGAAGAGCTTTTGCCCCAAGCTATTTGGGGGGAAGACTCCCGTTGAGCTCTAATTTAGGACATTTTTTAAGGGAGAAATTGTCAGGAGCTCTTAATCCGAAAGCTTCAGAGAAAGAACTGAAATTTTTACACCCATTATTAGCAAATCAGGAAGAACGTTCACATATTCCCAGAGAAGATGAATTTTTGGTTGAATTAATAAAAAACCGTGAAGGCTATCATTTGTTTATGTACCCTTTTGAAGGGCGTTTGGTACATGAAGTAATGGCTGCTTTAATTGCGTATCGAATTTCAAAACTGGCTCCGATTTCCTTTTCAATGGCGATGAATGATTACGGATTTGAATTGTTTAGCGATAAAGAAATTCCGTTAAATGATGAGAATCTAGATAAAATTTTAACAAGAGAAAATTTAATGACCGATGTGATCTCCAGTATCAATTCTGCAGAAATGGCCCGGCGGAAATTCCGGGATATCGCGGTAATTTCCGGAATGGTAATTCAAAATTATGCAGGAAAACAGCGTTCTAATAAATCGCTGCAAAGTTCTGCAGGATTAATTTTCAAAGTTCTGGAAGATTACGATTCGAATCATTTTTTGGTACGACAGGCTTATACAGAAGTTTTCAACGCGCAATTGCAGGAACAAAGACTGGTGGAAGCATTCATGAGGATCGAAAAATCAAAAATTATTTTGAAATATGCCAATACTTTCACACCTTTGAGTTTCCCGATTAAGGTTGACAGTTTACGTCAGACGCTTTCCAGTGAAGGTCTGGATTCGAGGATTCAACGGATGCTGGAACAAGCGAAGAAATGGAGAGGAATGTGAATTGTGAAAGAATTAATGGTGAATTTTACATGACTTTGTTTTCAAAATAAA